>JAUZQS010000217.1 GCA_030950875.1 Mariprofundaceae bacterium
CGTGGGTCACAGCAGACTTGGCGCATTTTGAGCAATGCATCAAGCACAATAATCTGACTTTTATCCATGCCCAATGTAGCAACGGCATCGCGTACTTTTTTCTGCATGGCTAAACGCACACTTTCATACATTTCACGTTGTCGGTCATTCAAATCAATACTACGAACCATCTCGGTCTTCGGCGGCAGCTCTGCCGCTACATCGGCTTTACTACGGCGCAATAAAAATGGTCGGACACGCAAATTCAATGCTTCCTGACGCGCCGCATCACCTTCTTTTTCAATCGGTTTGCGGAACATCTGCGTAAAATTCTTCTGGTCATATAAATAACCTGGCATAAGAAAATCAAATTGTGCCCATAGTTCGCCCAAGTGATTTTCCATCGGCGTACCTGTCATGCATAGTTTATGAGCAGCCTCAAGCTTACGAACCTGTTGCGCCATTTTGGAACGTGGGTTTTTAATATATTGCGCTTCATCCAAAATCAATAAATGCCAAGGTTGTGCCTGTAAAACTTCAAAGTCCCGTACCAACAAAGGATATGTGGTTAAAATCAGATCATACTCTTGCAAAGCCCCAAAATGTTTGGCGCGTTCCGCACCATGCAGTACCAATACCTTTAAGCTCGGTGTAAACTTCTCTGACTCGCGTCGCCAGTTATACATTAAACTGGTCGGAGCAATAACGATGGCAGGGTTTTCTAAACGCCCTTGCTCTTTTTCCGTTAAAATATGTGCCAATGCCTGCACAGTTTTTCCCAAACCCATATCATCCGCAAGAATGGCATTAAGCTGCATTTCTCGTAGAAGCTGTAACCAACTCAGGCCTTCACGCTGATAATCACGCAATTCAACCTGTAAGAGTGTAGGCACTTCACATACAGGAATAGTCTGTATGTCTGAAAGTTTCTTCATATGTTGAAGCCATACGCTGCTACTCACTTGCACAGGCACTTCAGAGTCTTTCAAACTCTCTTCCAGTGCCAACATTTGCGGTGCACTCAACATCACTTCTTGCGGCTTATGACTAGCAAATACATCCAACATATAATGCAAGATGTTGGCAATCATCTCACCCGGTGCTGCCAACATACGTCCATCAAGCAAAGGAAGCGCAACCGTTTCTTTGCTCTTTAATTCCAATAATGCAGCTTCTTGCAACAACGATGGTTGCATCCCAACCCAGCGACCCAACACCTCAATCAAATCAATCGCCTCACCATCATTGAGTGTTACAGTGAATGATGTCTGTCCCATAAGGCTATTGCCCTTATCACCATGATTACCCATATCCAGTTGCCATGATTGCGCTGTCTCCATGCGATAAGCAAAATCTTGGGAAATCTCTACATGAAAGCCTTTTTCCTTCAAAACTGGCACTTCATGCAACACCCATTCAGGCCAATAATTATGATCATGCAAACTAAAGTAGTGCTTGCTAATATGCTTGCGATTACGAGGCATATAATCATCAATCAAGGCGTGCAAACCCGCATCATACAAACACGAAACAGCTTCCGCTTCAGCAGCCCTATCACGCTCAAAATCAACAACCAAACCATGCGATACCGTTCGGAATGTTGGATTATCAGATGCGCCAAAAGCCAATTTATGCCCATCATAATCAAACATTAATGCAACAATATGTCGTTTTTCAGGCTTTGGGCGATCAAGCTGTAGCTCTTTGCTTAATAACTGCACAACAGCAATCGGTGGGGCACTACGTCGTTGATATTGCAAACGTTTAGGCGCGGGCACTCCTTCAGGCAACTGTTCTACAATATCCTCTAAATCCTCATCTGAACACTCCATATCCAACTTTGGCATATTCAAAAGAAGCTCTGCCACATCGGGCAACTGCCCACTTTCAATCGGACCTGCTAGGTGGTTCTTACTATCAATATACCATGGTGGTGATGTGGCAAGCACATGACCTTCTTCGACTGGCTCCTGCAAAGCAAGCTGCAAGTGTTGTGCTCCCTGCTGATCACTTTCCCAAAAAAAGTCACCCTTACATTTTTCAGCAAGCTTCAATGCAGTTGTATTTTGATCCAACCAATGGCAACGCCCTGTTGCCAACAAGCTACGCAATAATGCCAAGCCAGCTTCGCCCTTCAATGTGTAATTACGCAATGACATCGACAACGAACTGCTATTTGCCACCGTTTTCAAAATATGCTCATCGGACGATAAAATATACTGAGGAATATTATGACCCAGAATATTACTCGCCTGATAAGCATTGGCTTTCCCATAACTTCCATCTTTTAAAATACGCACAGTTAAGAAACGCAACCCCACATGTCGGCTATGTGGCTCGGGTTCAAGAATATAAAGCAATCGCTGTTTAACATTATCAGGGTAAATCAATGCAGGTGTATGCCCTGAATCAGATTTTTCCATACCGCCCAACCACATGGAAAAAGTATTCGATACATCTTCTTCTTCCTCATCGGCAACAAGCTCCCCTTGTTGATCACTCAAAACTTCATACAACGTTGCAGCCACATGTTTACAATGTTTGGCTTGTGTTAGGCAGTCACAACGGCTTTTTAACCCTCCTCTAGAGCCAAATTCAAGTGACACCCTATATGCACGCAATGCTTTGCCTTCCACGCGTGCATCCACACCACAAACATCATCCAACTCAATAAACTCAAGTACCTTATCGTGCTCAAAATAATCTTTGCCACGTTTGGCATATATTTCGCCCACCCAAGTTACAATCTTAGCTTCGCTAAGTTTAGGGATTTTATACATCGTTTCTTTCATCCTGTTGCTCATGGTTTTGTGTAACTATTCAGCTCACCCCTTATTTTCCCGATGCCCGTGTTAAAAAGCTCTCACTTACAGGTGTAAGTTCGACCTTTTCGCATTGGCCTCAGAAAAATAAGCGGTAATCTGAACCGTTACAGCTATTTTATTGTTGTGCTGAATCGTTACATTTTTGTTTTAACTGTAATAATTCATCACGGTACTTACCCGCATCTTCAAAGCGCAAATCCGCTGCCGACTCAGCCATCAATCGCTCTAATTCTTTCATGCGAATTTCTCTGTCATACGCATTCAACGGTGCTGCTTCTTCCACCTCTGGAATATGCCCATAATCCATTTCATAAACCGAGCCGAGAATATCTTTAATCGCAGATTTCACTGTTTTCGGTGTTATACCATGCTGCTCATTGTATGCCTGTTGTTTTTCACGTCGTCGTGCCGTTTCATCCATTGCCTTTTGCATAGATTTGGTGATTTTATCCGCGTACAAAATCACCCGACCCTCGACATTACGCGCTGCCCGTCCAATGGTCTGAATTAACGAGCGTTCGGAGCGTAAAAATCCCTCTTTATCAGCATCAAAAATACTTACCAATGCGACTTCTGGTAAATCCAAGCCCTCTCGCAACAAGTTAATTCCCACCAGCCCATCAAATGCACCCAAACGCAAATCGCGCAGTATCTCCATACGTTCCACAGTATGAATATCCGAATGCAGGTAGCGAACTTTCAAATCCAAATTATTCAAGTATTCTGTCAAATCTTCCGCCATACGTTTGGTCAAACAAGTCCCCAACACACGAAAACCTCGCCCTATCACTTCGTTGGCGGCAGAAACAAAATCATCTACCTGTGTTGAAGCAGGTCGCACCTCAATTTCAGGGTCAAGCAAACCTGTTGGACGAATGACTTGCTCGGCAAATACACCGCCTGTTTTTTCCATTTCATACACACTTGGCGTCGCCGATACATACAATGCTTGCGGCACCACGGATTCAAATTCATGGAATTGCAACGGGCGATTATCCAATGCCGATGGCAAGCGAAAGCCAAAGTCTACCAACGTCTGTTTGCGCGAGCGATCACCCTTAAACATTGCCCCGATTTGCGGTACTGTTATATGCGATTCATCAATCATGACCAAAGCATTATTAGGCAGATAGTCCAGTAAAGTTGGTGGTGGCTTGCCTGGTTCTTGTCCAGTTAAATGGCGTGAATAGTTTTCCACACCACTGCAATAACCAATCTCTTGAATCATCTCAAGATCAAATATGGTGCGTTGTTCCAAGCGTTGGGCTTCCACCAGTTTATTCTGATCATAAAGCTCTGCCAGACGCTCTGCCAATTCTTCTTTGATGGTGTCCATGGCTCGCACCAAAAGGTTGCGCGGTGTGACAAAATGCGATTTTGGAAAAACCGTATACTTGTGCAACGATTGCAGACGTTTACCAGTCAGTGGGTCAAACTGCGAAATAGCATCAATCTCATCACCAAACAATTCCACCCGAATAGCAAAATCCTCAGCATGGGCAGGA
>JAUZQS010000218.1 GCA_030950875.1 Mariprofundaceae bacterium
GCACCATGGAGAAATCCTCTTCAGGGTTTGCTGTTGCTTTGTGATGATGGAAAAGTGATTTGCTTTTTTTGGCTTGAACAACAGGCGAGATCACATCTTCGACATATGAATTGTCGACGACGGTGACCTAACGTTGCGCAACCTCTTCTGAAGTCTTATAGCTCAGATCTGATGCTTTGATGTGTGTAGGGATTTTGTATTTGGGTAGGGCGCGATGGATAATTCGAATCAGCTTGATGCCCTGGTTGACCTGCTTAAGCGCTTCATCCTTCTTTTTGTCAACAAGCGCAAGCTTAGCCCGTTCGGTATGGTAAAGAACCCGACCAGCAGCTTGAGAAACAGCCTGTGATTCCTGGTCGTTGAGTGTTGAAAGTGCTTTAACATTCGTTGAACTTGTTATTTTGGCGCTTTCACTTGCTTGTGCATTGATACCAAAGCTAAACACTGTAGCACAAATGGCCACAGTGCTGACGATGGATCCCATACGTTTTCTGTTCATACTCATATTAATATTCTCCTTGGGTTGTTTCATTACAAATATCTTTTTCTTATCATGGGGATATCTGTACTTGGAGGTTTAGTATAAACGATTGCAGTGAATTTCCTCTTAACCTAAGTATGCCATTTGGTCATGTTTGGCCTTATTTATTAATAGCTCCTTAATGCCGCAGGATATGAGCATATGCCTCACGGGCATCCAGCTCTCTGGTCGCATTGCCGGTGCGAACAAAATAATGTGCTGTTTTGCCTACCTCGACATAGACAGGCGCTGTCGATGGCTCGATGGAAATCCTGCATATCTCTTTTTCATTGATAGTATGAAATGAGCAGTGTATCAGCGTGCAGCAATCCTGACTCAAGCGAACTGCCACGAAGTTTGCAATAAGGCATTCAAAGCCATCTCTATTCTTGTGCCTGATTGTTTTGTAATCATTTTCTATACCAATAATATTGCCATTATCAGCCACGCCAATCAAAAGTGTTCCTCCCCTGTGGTTCATAAATCCGGCAATTGATTTTGTAATAACTGCTTCCAGTTCTTTATTTATGCATCCCTGCCTTATATCCCACCGCACCGATGATTTAAATTCTACGGTTTCACTTTCACCACTAAGGATTAGCGAGGGGACATCAAGGCTCAACAAGTTTTCCAATGAAGCTATTGTTCTGCTCTGTATAAGCAATTTGCGGTTATAGTATGCGAAGGTGAAGCTGATCAATATTCCAACCAGCGCAAATGCCAGTGTTGTAGGCCACGCATCATAGGAGAGAGCCTGCTGGAAATGATGCAATAGAAGACTTTTTAAGCTTTGCGCATCCCCTTCCAGACTCCCTCTGATTTCAAGCCAATAGATCAGTTTCGTTAAGGGATGAAGAACCATAACGCCCAAAAATGCTCCAATAGATCCGTGCAAAACAATGCCACTATACTTGAGACTAAAAACTTTAGCCTGACGAGCAAGATGGGTTGTTTTAAACCATGAGAACATCATATTTTTACAAGACATAATAAATGAACGATGTGAATTTTCCACCCCATCAATGCATCCAACTGTGGATCAAGCCAACCCCAAAGTAGGCAAGCATAAGCAATATATAAGCACCGATGACTGTATAGCTTACTCTACGTGTCGGCCAGTGCGACCTGTAGCGCATAATTTGCAGCAAGATGAGAATACCCAATGAAAAAAACGCCAGCAGTATTTTGTAGTGAAAAATCGCAAAATGATGATAGTCCATCCACTGCCAGCTTAAACCGCTGAACACACTAATAGCTAAGAGAACACTTGCGATTTTAACCTGAGCCATCATATGTCGTTCGATATCAAGCAGTGAGGGTAGTGCTTGCATGAACAGCGTTAATCGTTTCTTTTTCAAGGCTCGATCCAGCATAATTTGCATGGCCGCATGAATCGCGGCAAACGTTAATACGCCATAAGCCAACAGAGAAATGAGAAGGTGGGTTGTTTCCAACAGCGATGAAGTTTGCACCCAATTTGGTTCGTGCGCTTGAGGCAGGATAGGAATCAGCAATAGTACAATAGTTGTAAGCGGTAGCAGGAGTAAGCCTAGCCCCCTAGGAGGCTGTCCGAGAATAGAAAGACCTACTGCGAAACCCCCATTTTGGCCATGATTTCCGTCTATTTTCGTTACATAGACCCTGCTATTCGCCTCACACAGCCGAAAAGCATGACTCAACATGGGAATTCCTCGCTACGGCCTCTATTCTCGGACAGCCTCCTAGGTATTTTTTGTTTCGGTTTGCTGTTGAGTTGACAGCCCCGTCCGCCAGTTTAGC
The DNA here is from genome assembly GCA_030950875.1 of Mariprofundaceae bacterium. GTDB lineage: Bacteria > Pseudomonadota > Zetaproteobacteria > Mariprofundales > Mariprofundaceae. The sequence continues at coordinate 2,300 of JAUZQS010000218.1, forward strand.
TACATGCTGGCGCACAATCATAACCATATCCTGTTCAAATTCAGGTTGATTTATTCCGATGATCTTGATAGGAAAACTGCAGGGAAAATCCAGTAATGTATCTTTAGTCATGTTGATTCCGATCATGTTGACTCCGATCATTTTCAAATAGATTCGTAAAACCCCAATAGGATCACAGGAAGGGTTGATAATCCATGTGCAATAGCATCACAATGAATGGTGCGTTGTAATAGAGTGGGAGGATCCGGCGACCATGAAGGTATGAAACAAATATGGCGTACATTTATCCCAATGCTTGTCTTGCTGCGATTGCCTGTTGCAAGTGGACTGGCTGTTGAAATTTAAAAAAT
>JAUZQS010000219.1 GCA_030950875.1 Mariprofundaceae bacterium
GAATTGAATTTAAACACCGTCTGTGAAGAGGCTTCTTGCCCCAACATCGGCAGTTGTTGGAAACAAGGTTCGGCCACATTCATGATTTTAGGGCGTGTTTGCACCCGTACATGTGCCTTTTGTGATGTTGCAACAGGAAAACCTGATGCTGTTGACCCCAATGAAGCGAGAAACCTTGCCAAAGCCGTCTCAAAAATTGGCTTAAAACATGTGGTGATTACATCCGTAGATCGCGATGATCTAAAAGATGGTGGGGCAGGCCACTATGCGACCGTTATTCGAGAGCTAAAAGCGCGTCAACCCGAAGTAACCATTGAAATTCTAACACCTGATTTCCAACGTAAACCTGCTAGTTGCCTCAACACTATTATGGATGCCAAACCAGATATTTTTAATCATAACCTAGAAACTGTGCCACGTTTATATCGCTCGGTACGCCCTGGCGCACGTTATTATACATCCTTGCGTTTATTACAACGTGCCAAAGAATTGGATAGTAATATCGTCACAAAATCAGGCTTAATGGTTGGCTTGGGCGAAGAGCGCGATGAAATTCTGCAAGTATTGGATGATATGCGCGAAGCGGGCATTGATATTCTCACCATCGGTCAATATCTGCGGCCCAGTGAGAAGCACCACCCAGTCATGAAATATTGGACGCCTGAAGCGTTCGATGAGCTTAAATATTTAGCAGAGAAAAAAGGTTTCGGCATGGTTGCATCAGGTCCATTGGTTCGTTCATCCTTCCATGCGGATGAAGTCTTTGAAGCATTAAAACTAAAACGGACATAATACCATGGCACAAACACATGCTTTGCAACGTCGAGGCTTTGAACTAGGGGAGATAAGCATCCCTTCAACACAAAATAAGCCCTCTAAACAACAGATTATTGAAGCATGGAAATCAAATAAAGCCATCACCATACCTGCTATCGCCATGCAAGATGTATTACAGTCCAACACTCATATTCAAGCTGCTCATCAGATGATGGAAGCCATGCTCGATGGGGCAGAGCTTGCTGACACCTTTGAAGAAGACGCAATCAAGCAGCGCCTTTTACCAGAATTTGCTCTGCTTGCATCGTCCGCAGAAGAGCATGATGAGCAAGGTATTGAAAAGGTCTATTTCGATGTCGAAAAAGCGGGTGATATTTGTGCCGACGATTTGTGGTGCAAAGCTTCATGGTTATCATTTCATGATGAAGATGCCTCACTGCGTTTTCGCTTTTCGTTTGGCATGGAAGGCTTTGAAGATGTTGCTGCAGATCCTGCGCGACAACTCTGGGCGGGTGAGCTTTGTGAAAGAATCTTTCCAGAATCCGCTATTATCACAAAAAACACTGAGATTCTCAGCCTTTTACAAGAAATCCTTGGTAAAGAACCTGTATTTGTAGAGCGTATCGTATATTTTAATGCGCCCAATGGCGGTGCTCAATTCCACCATGATGTAGAGCGCGGACATGCAGGTGTTGTCTTTGCACAGCTAAGTGGCTCAACCTTTTGGCTTGCTTTGGACAAACAGACCTTGATGGATGAAATGATCAACTTTGCGAAAAATAATGCCGTGAGTGATGACTTAAAAACATTGATTCAACATCGTGAAAAATTATCCGATTATATGGAAGAGCAGGATCATGCCATTGTCGAAGAATTGATTGACCAACAACCTGACTGTATCAGCTACCTGATTGGCAAAGGTTACAGTCACAGTTTACAAACAGGTGATATATTACTACTTCCTCAACAGGACTTAGATCATTGTGTTTGGCATAGTGTATTTACACTCGGGGATGATCCAGGCGAAGCCCTAAGCTTTGCAGTGCGCTAACGAATTTAGGGCTGCAAACTCAAGCCGCTTATTAGCTTTTAGAAATAAGCTAAATTGATATTTAGACTGTCCTCATAAACAGTTAACATATTGATATATTGAGTAAAAAGTGATATTCATGTATCATAAAGTGCATATAAAGAGGTTATAACCTTCCAAAAGGCTTGCACATGAGCCACTTGTAAAAGTCGTGAGCGGCAATCTGCTTCCCCACTCTGGCGCATTTGCAGGCTGAATTTTCGGTGTATGGAACCACCATACCCCTCAATTCAGCCTGCAAATTCACTCAAAGTGGGATTGCATCTTATCCACCCAGACTTTTGTAAGTAGCTCACATGATCCGAGAAAAGAATTTAAAACAGCTTAATTTAAGTGAATTTATTACACCGCATGGTCGTGGTCTTCGAGAAGACAACCGTTGGGTGAAATTAGCCAAGGTTGTACCGTGGTCAGAATTGACGGGCGCCTATCATACGATGATGAATCCAGATATTGGTCGCCCAGGCAAGCCAGCACGTTTGGTGATTGGGGCGATGATTATCAAGCATAAACTAAACCTTAGCGATGATGAAACTGTGTTGACAGATTCGGGTGGTGTACCGATCACAGTAATTACGACCCTGTGATTGTCTGAAACGGCGTAAAATAAAACATATATGGTGTCAAAACTGTAGAGGTTCAGTGATTGCGTAGGGTTAGAAAAGGGCAATAATCTAATTTTAGAAAATCACCTATAGAGTCATAGAAATTCAAAAGAGAAGCCAAATGCGAGCCTAAGCAATCAAAGAGATCGATTCTGCTAGCGTCTTTTTTTAAAGGTAGTTCGTTTGCTTAATAAGCACTATCCAGTTATGGCATATTTTTTGCTATTTAATTATGAATAAGCTCTTTGTAAAAATGGCAAAGAAGTTTGCCTGAAGTCTTAAGCCATATTTTAAGTAGCAAGTGCAATATTATTTTCGATAGTGAGGAAAATCCATGACTATTTTTACCAAGGAACTCACCAATTCATTTCTGAAATCTATTCCGCAGAGCCTTGCTCGACTGGCGTTGATTGCATCCTTACTGCTTGGCATGTCTCTTACGGCTTGTGGCGGAGGTGCAACAACAGGTGCGGCAACCACTATTACAGGCAGTGCTGGTGATGGCCCCGTGATCGGAGGTGCCGTTGCAGCCATTGATGCCAATGGTATTGCGGTGATCACCACACCAGCCAATCCAGTCACCGATGCCAATGCACAGTTTAAGTTTACCGTGCCAGCAGGCACTGCACTACCATTAACGATCACAGTCACCGGGGGAAAAGATACCGTCACCGGTTTAACTCAGGATTTTACTCTAAAAACAGCAGTCACCACACTTCCCCCCAATGGCACTGTGATTGCAAATATCAACCCCCCTCTCCACTCTGGCTGTCGCATCGGCACTGGCACAAGGTGGCGGCACCTTAAGTGCTGCTAATTTAACGGCAGCAACCAGTCATGTACTCGGCGCCATGGGCTTTGGTTTGGCTGCTGGCATCAACCCGATGACCACACTGGTATCCAATGCCAATATTGCAAATATCGTCCTTGCAAATGAGGCAGCGGCTGAAATGATTCGCCGTGCAGCCAAGGCAAGTGGCAACAGTCTGGCCAATACCATCACCTCTATTGCGCAAGACCTGACCAATGGTGTGATTAA
>JAUZQS010000022.1 GCA_030950875.1 Mariprofundaceae bacterium
CATCATCGAAACGACTTTCCAAGATGAAACAGAAACTGATTTGTTCGGTGAACAAGCTGTTCTTTGTGGTGGTGCAGTTGAATTGGTTAAAGCTGGCTTTGAAACATTAACTGAAGCGGGTTATGCACCAGAAATGGCATACTTTGAATGCTTGCATGAATTGAAATTGATTGTTGATTTGATGTATGAAGGTGGCATCGCCAACATGAACTACTCCATCTCAAACAATGCTGAGTATGGCGAGTATGTAACTGGCCCTAAAATCATCAACGAAGAATCACGCAAAGCAATGAAAGAGTGCTTGAAAAACATTCAATCCGGTGAATATGCAAAACAATTCATCCTTGAAGGTGCTTCAAACTACGCTTCAATGACAGCTGCTCGTCGTAACAATGCAAATCATCCAATCGAGAAAACTGGCGAGAAACTTCGTGCCATGATGCCTTGGATTAACAAAATCGTGGATAAATCTAAAAACTAAGAGCCAAAACTCTTAATTAAATATAAAGGCGGCCTTCGGGTCGCCTTTTTTTTGCCCATGTTAAAAAATAGCATGCATCGCGACCAACCGCTTGAGACCGCCGCCAAAAGTAGTCATTCAGTTTACCACTTTAATTAAAGTCTCCTCAAGAACCCCTTTATAATACATGGCTAACCTATCCCATCTTGTTAAATTTAAGGCGAAGAAACAGGATGCAAAAGAAAGATATGTGGTAACTATTCAGCATGCTAACAAGACGCCCAACCTAGCTCTAAAAACGTCATTCCCAAGTGCTGGTATTGGGAATCCATGATGAATCGTGGTTATCAATGGATCCTCGATACAAGCATTCGAGGATGACTGGGTATATCGGATAAAATCAATAGTGAGCTGAATAGTTGTACCAAACTAGAGAAGGACTTTCGCTTCGCTCTAGCCCCTCATTTGAGTCGTTACGGGAACAGTTTATTTACTATTTAAAGCGGTTAAATATTCATCCACTTCATCCATAAAAAGCATATCGATAAGCTCTTTATTGGCTTTAGGCATCGCATAATCATTAAGATTATTCAAAGAAACCCATTTTGCCGTTGATTCAGGTGTAAAATTTGAAATATCAGGGCAAAAACATACAAATATAAGAAAATTCAATGTTTTTCCAGAATAAACATGGCTGGATTTTCCTAAATGCCGCCACAGCGTCCCCTTTAAGCCTGTTTCTTCTTTGAATTCTCGTACTGCCGCTTGCAAGGGCATTTCATCATTTTCAACTTTACCACCGGGGAATGACCAAAGCCCTCCTTGCTGTACCGATTCAGGGCGTTTTAATAGTAGTAATTCATGGACTTGATTGAATGCTGCAATAAGCGAAATAACTTGGGTGTTTTCAGGTGCGATATTCGGCATTGATAACAATATATTCGTGGGTTAAATCACCTGTCCAAATCGTTGCTTCAGCATCGCCCAAGCCCAAATCAACATACAGGGTGAATTCAGCTTTTTTAAAGACTTGCATGCCATCTTCATCGCGGTAATTAGGGTGTAAATTACCAGCTTCAAGCATGGTCACATCATCAGCTTTTAAGGCGATTTTATTGCGATCAATGTCTACATCAGCATTGCCAATAGCCATAAGTATGCGACCCCAATTGGCATCAGAGCCTGCAAAGGCTGTTTTCACCAACGGTGATACGGCAATGGCACGGCCTACACAGCGAGCATCTTCTTGGCTCTTTGCGCCAGTGACTTTAATGGTTACAAATTTGCTTACGCCTTCACCATCACGGGTAATCAATTGTGCCAATTCTATACAAAGCTCGGTCAGTGCTTGTTCAAATTCAGTCGTATCTTGCAAGGGTGTATGACCCAAACCAATACCGCTGGAAAGTAAGTAAAGGGTATCATTGGTTGATGTGTCGCCATCCACACTGATACAGTTAAAGGAACGGTTTGCAACGCGCTTTAACATCGGCTGCAATTGTTCATGGCTAAGTGGGGCATCGGTTGCAACAAAGGAAAGCATGGTTGCCATATTGGGGTGAATCATGCCGCTGCCTTTGGAAATACCTGTGATGGTATAATCACCGACTTTTTTAGAAGACCACTTGGCAAATGTATCAGTGGTACGAATGGCATGGGCGGCATCTTGCCAATTATTTTCGTTCAGATTGGCAACCACTTCACCCATACCTGCGGCGATGCGATCAATCGGAAAAGGTTCACCAATAACGCCTGTGGACGCGGATAACACTTGTCCTGATTCACAGTTTGAGGCTTTAGCCGCCAAATCAATCAACTGTTGTGACCAAACACGCTCCATTTCACCCACACCCGCATTGGCATTGCCGGCATTGCCGATAATACAGCGGATGTTTTCGCCATGGCTAGACACAGTGTCTTCACCCAAATCAACACATGCTGCTCGAAAGCTATTTTGCGTAAATACGCCTGCCGCATGAGCGGCGACATCGGCGACAATTAATGTTAAATCTTGGCGTTTGCCAATCAAATCAGCCGATTTTACACCACACGATGCTGTACCAACACGAAAGCCTGGAACGGGTAGGGCGGGTGATAATTCGGTTGGGTTTACTGCCATAGTTTATCGCTTACCATGACACTGTTTGTACTTCTTACCAGAACCACATGGGCAAGGCTCATTACGACCAACTTTGGCATGATCACGTCTTACCGTTTGCTGTGGCGCGGCAGGCTGTTCTGAGCGAACATTGTAGCTCAACATTTCAGGCTCTGGTTCAGGTGTTTCAGGCTCTTGTTGATCAACTTCTACGGTATACAGCTTGCGCATGGTTTGCTCACGCACTTCACCCAACATACGCTCGAACAATTCAAAGGATTCACGTTTATACTCTTGAATTGGTTGTTTTTGTGCATAACCACGTAAACCAACGCTTTGGCGCAAGTGATCCATTGCCAAAAGATGCTCTTTCCAATGATGATCAAGCACTTGCAAGATCAACCATTTTTCAAAACCACGCATTTGTTCTGTGCCTGTAATGGCTTCTTTAGCAGCCAAGGTATCATGCAAAATGCTAGTTAGTTTTTGCGCCATGTCTTCGGCCTGTTGAATATCTTCGCTGGCAGATACTGCGGCTATATCGGCTTGAATGCCTAGACGTTCTAGCAGTGCCTTTTCCAGATCTTCAATATTCCACTCATCATGGCGACCTTCAAGAAACTCAACACCAAGACGATCAGCAAAGTCATCAGACATATCTTCAATCACATCGTGCACACTATCGGCTTCTAATAGTTCACGACGTTGCTCATAAATCACTTCGCGCTGTTTATTCATGACATCATCATATTCAAGCAATTGTTTACGAATATCGAAGTTGCGACCTTCCACTTTTTTCTGTGAATTCTCAAT
>JAUZQS010000220.1 GCA_030950875.1 Mariprofundaceae bacterium
TATTCAGCATGATGCCTTTGTTCTGTCATTCCGAGCGAAGTCGAGGGATCTTTCATCGACATTGCGTCAAAAGATGTCTCAACTACGTTCGACATGACACTTAAATGCATGTTTCAACAAACATGCTGAATAGTTACGTTCTGGTTAACTCGGGATAACAACTCACACGATGCAGAATCGCCAAATCCAAGGCGAGAAGCGTGAGTAATAGCACCGCTATTGCTAAGCTTCTCAACGCAGCCGTTGGTGATTATGGGCTTATGAGTGACATTCATCGAGTTAATCCGCGCTTCCCTTACCATACGGCGCAGCATAGCTGCATAACAAGTAAGATATAACCCTTAACCCACATTATTCACAAATACTATCGCGCCCTTACTTGCTGCTTTATTCACAACAAATCCTTCATCAATCATTGCAAACAAATCTTCTACGCAATCATCACTCCGATCAGGTGAATTGCGCAGCAAGAGAGTATCCCCTGGGCGATTTATGAATAATGCGGGAAAAACGACTATAATAAAGATTATGGAAGATTACTGGAACTTAATCATACCGGCGATGACCGCCCTTGGCATTGGTTTGCTTGTTGGACTCGAACGCGAATATGGCCAACGCAAAGTAAATGGTCGTAGCAAACATGAAGAGGCAGCAGGTATTCGCACCTTTGCCATGGTCGCATTGCTGGGTAATCTCATGACGTGGTTACCCGACCCCCTACACCTATGGATGCCCGCCTTGGGCATTGGTTTTGTTGCACTTATGGCTATTTTTTCTTACCAACGCACCAATGACAGTGATAAAGGATTTACATCAGAAGCAGCGCTCGTCGCCACCTGCATTCTCGGCACCTTAACGGGTTATGGCATGGGTCTTCCCGCCAGTATGATTGCCATTGCCATGGTTACATTATTGCATTTCAAGAAATGGTTACACCACTTCTCACATTCGCTATCCAAGGTCGATATTCGACAAACTTTGTTATTCCTTGTGCTTACCGTCATCATACTACCCATTCTACCCAACCGAACATTTGGCCCTTATGACTCACTAAATCCTTACCACATCTGGTTAATGGTTGTACTTATTTCAGGTTTGGGCTTTGCCGCTTATGCCGCAATGAAAATCTTAGGAAACCGCTCTGGACTTATGCTTACAGGCTTATTGGGCGGCCTTGTATCAAGCACTGCCGTAACCTTAGCGATGTCCCGTATCAGCCAAAAAAACCCAGAACTACAAAGCTCTAGTACGCTAGCAACACTATTGGCTTGCACCACAATGTTTCCACGCGTCTTGATTCTCACACTGTTACTTAGCCCAGAACTAGCATGGACGCTAAGCCCCGCGATTGCTGTTATTGTCATCTGCGCAGCGACGACTAGCACATATCTATGGTATCAATCCAGCCAACATAAGAAACACACGCCGTATCTTTATAGTCCGAAAAAGAACCCCTTATCCCTACGCATCGCACTGGTATTTGCGTTGTTTTATGCGCTGGTTGTATTGTTTAGCCACATAGCACTGGATCACTTTGGAGAACAAGGCCTACTCACCGTTGCAGGCTTATCTGGTTTAAGCGATGTAGACGCCATCACCCTGTCTCTGGCGGAAATGACACAGCAGCACACTTCCATTCACATCGCAGCACAGGGTATTATGTTAGCTTGTGCCGCCAACTCCATGGTCAAACTCGGCATAGGCCTGAGCTTTTCCCCTAAAGCGACACATCAATGGTTAATCATCGGTCTACTGCCCATGGCTTTGTTATCCTTGGGCTCTCTTTACTTTATATAAACAGCATAGAAAGACAGATAACTTTAAATTTATGAAGAAATACATGAATATTTAAAAATATAATAATTATTTACAGTTAAGTCTTTGAAAATAGCCTAAAAACAGTCATTTCATAAAAGATAAATGTGTCAATTCCCATGCGTCAAGGCACGGCAGCCGTGCAGACAGGGCAATCGCATTAAAATGTGGAGGTTATTCACCAGAGCCTTAACCCTATATTTGGTCAAAATAAAGGATCGTATCCTAAAGCGTATTAAAAATGCTTGTCATTCCCGAGGTTTTTATCGGGAATCTATCAGTTCAATGGATGCCCGATAGACGCATTCGGGCAAGACGTAGTAAAAAAACTTGAAAATATAATGAAACAACCATTTTTTAAATGCGATTGCCCTGGCCGTGCAGACGATAATTACTCCTTATCCGTCTGACTTGCCTGGTGCTCAGGCTCATCCGCCTAGCCGCCTCTTTTGGCTTGATATAACCGTCAATATAGAGGCGTACAACCTCTGAATACGCTTGTTCTGGCTTGCTCATATGTAAGAGATCTCCGCTTGCATAAAACACCTCTCCACCGAACCCTAAAGAGGAGATTTCGTGTTGCTAAAAGCGGACACTTTCATTTTACCCCTACATTAGGTATTGTTATATATAATATATACAGCTAACCTTAAAAAAATAAATTAAAAAATATAAATATCAGGTATTTTTCAAGTATGAGTCTAAAGGCTACACCCTCCAATACAAAAAAATTAATACCTCATACATTCATGGGCTATTTAAAATTGACGGTTGGCATGACTGCCATCATTGCCGTTGTTTTTTCAATTTACGTTTGGTCAGAAAAACAAATTGGCCTTGCCAATGACCTACGTATGCAATCACATCAGCTAACCGATGCGTTGCGTCAGTCATCAGATGACTTAACACGCATGGTGCGAACCTACATAGCCACTGGCAACCCTATCTATAAAAAATACTACCAAGATATTATTGATATTCGTAACGGCAACATGCCACGCCCAAAAAACTACAATGACGTGTATTGGGATTTTGTTATCACTGGTAAAATACAAGCCAACGCTGATAACACCCAAGCCATCGCACTGCTTGATTTAATGAAGCAAGCAGGCTTTCCTGAGCAAGAACTACAAAAACTGTCAAAATCAAAATCTAATTCAGATAAGCTAACTAAGATTGAATTGAAGGCCATGAAGTTATTTGAATCATCTGTAAGCAACGGCAAAAGCAAGGCTCTTTCGATACTGTATGATCATAAATACCATCTAGCAAAGGCTGACATCATGAGCCCCATCAATGAAGTCACTATTCTGATGAGTGAGCGGACCAGCCATGCCATTGCTCATGCAAAGGAAATTAGTCTCATTCTGCTAGTGGTATTTATCGGATTTATATTGGCTTTCATCTTCATTTTATCACGTCTTTATTCCTCATTAAAAAAGCAATTAGGCGGTAGTCTAAGCGAAGTTCAGGATGAAATAGTTAAAATTGGCAGCGCGGATTTCACTTCAAGCATCCATGTGCCTTTAGATAACGAAAACAGTGTGATGGGCTGGTTAGCTAAAACACAATCCAATTTAATTAACTTGGAACAAGAGCGTAAATTTGCAGAAGAAGCCACGCTAGCCACCTTGAAAGAATCGCGGAAAATAGCCCGCTTAGTGCCTGGCATGATTTATCAATTTCGCCTAAATCTTGATGGCACATCCAGCATTCCATTTACCAGCGATGCCATTGAGACAATTTACAGAGTCAAACCTGAAGATGTTCGTGAGGATGCTTCTAAAGTTTTTGCAATGATTCACCCTGAT
>JAUZQS010000221.1 GCA_030950875.1 Mariprofundaceae bacterium
TCAACAATGCTGTAGCAAGGTTGGCCATCAAGGCACGACGGTGGCCGCTAACCAAGCCCAAGGAACCACGATGTTTACGATGTCTCATTTGTCTTTTCCTCTTCCTTCAACAATTATAGTTTGCTTTAGTCTTCTAGCACTGCCGAATCATCTTGCGGTGGCCAGTTGGGCAATTCCATACCTAGTTCAAGACCCATGTTTTCCAACACTTCCTTGATTTCATTCAATGATTTACGACCAAAGTTTGGTGTCCGCAGCATTTCCTGCTCGTTGCGTTGCACAAGATCACCTACACGGAACACATCATCGGATTTCAGACAATTCATAGACCGTACAGACAGATCAAGGTGCTCGATAGGCTGAGCTAACAACGTATCCAAACCATCATCTTCATCTTCTTCAACTACATCACATTGAACCGCAGAAAAATCAACAAACACAGCCAATTGCTGCTCTAAAATACTGGCTGCTTGGTTGATTGCTTCTTGTGGAGTCAGTGCACCATTGGTCTCAATGTCCATAATTAACTTATCGTAATTCGTATGCTGACCAACACGGGCAGATTCAATCCGCGTTGCAACCCGACGAATCGGAGAAAAAGAAGCATCAATCAACAACGAACCCACAGCACGCTCTTCAACCTCACGTTCCGCAGCGGCATCATAACCACGTCCTTTTTCAATCACGACTTCAATCTTTAAAGCACCATCATCATTAAGATGCGCCAAAATCAACTCAGGATTCAAAATCATCAAGCCCGCAGGACATTGAATATCTCCAGCGGTAACAATGGAAGATCCCTTCACATCCAGAGTGATCCTAGCTGCGTCATCGCCTTCCAAACGCATATCGAGTTCTTTCAAGCTAAGGATGATATCCATAACGTCTTCACGAACACCCTTGATGGTATCGTATTCATGCGATACACCATCAAAAATAACCGATGTTGCAGCTGCACCAGGCAGTGATGACAACAACATACGACGCAAGCCATTACCAATCGTTGTACCATATCCACGTTCAAGTGGTTCAAATACGATTTTGGCAGAACGGCCAGCTACTTTTTCTTCAACGCTAATATTGCGTGGATTAATCAATTGCATGCAATGATCCTCAATAATAATCTTATGACTTACTTGGAGTAAAGTTCAACAATTAGCTGTTCACGAATAGCAGAATCCAGCTGCTCACGCACAGGCAACTCACGAAAAGTCCCCTGACGGCTTAGCAGATCTACATCCATCCACTCAGCAGTTCCACGATTACCCGCAGCTTCTGCGGCAGCATTGATACGAAGATGCTCTTTAGCAGCATCAACCAATTCCAAACGCGCACCAACACTCACGCTAAGCGAAGGGATATTGGCAATTCTGCCATTCACTTTTACCAGCTTATGGCGCACAATCTGGCGTGCTTCAGTGCGTGAAGAGGCTAGACCCATGCGATAAATCACATTATCCAAGCGCGATTCGATCAATTGCAATAAGTTCAAACCGGTAATACCAGGCATGCGGTCAGCATCTTTGAAATAACGCAAGAACTGCTTTTCCTGCAGCCCATAGATACGTTTTACTTTCTGCTTTTCACGCAACTGCAAACCATAATCGGACACTTTGGTGCGACGATTCTGGCCGTGCATACCCGGTGCATAAGGGCGACGTTCAATCGGACATTTATCCGAATAACATTTGCTTCCCTTGATATATAACTTTTCGCCTTCACGTCGGCATAGACGACATTTGGCTTCTAAATAACGTGCCATTATATTAACTCCTAAACGCGACGGCGCTTAGGCGGCCGACATCCATTATGTGGGATAGGGGTAACGTCACGAATTGTCGTAACATTGATACCCACTGCGGCAATTGCACGCAGGGCAGATTCACGTCCACTACCTGGACCACGAACCAAGACAGAACAATTCTTCACGCCATGATCCATGGCTTTCCGTGCTGCCTCTTCTGCTGCAACCTGCGCAGCAAAAGGCGTGCTTTTACGTGAACCCTTGAATCCGGATGCACCACTGGTCGCCCAGCAGATTGCATTACCTGAATCATCAGTAAATGTGATAATAGTGTTATTAAAGCTTGCTTTAATGTGAACAACAGCATGGGCAATGTTCTTGCGAACACGTTTCTTGCTACTTGCAGCTTTCGATCTCTTAGGTGCAGCCATTGCTTATCCCCTACTTCTTCTTGCCAGCAACAGTACGGCGAGGGCCTTTACGAGTGCGAGCATTTGTTTTACTACGCTGACCACGAACGGGTAAGCCTTTACGATGGCGCAAACCACGGTAACAACCCAGATCAGTCAAACGTTTGATATTCATGGTTACTTCACGACGAAGGTCACCTTCAACATCGAAATCAGTATCGATGACTTTACGAATCTTATCGACATCACCGTCGGTGAGATCCTTAACACGGATTTCCGCATCAATACCTGCTTTCGTTAGAATCTTCTTCGAACTACTCAGACCAATACCAAAAATATAGGTCAACGCGATTTCAACACGTTTTTGAGTAGGAATATTTACACCGGCAATACGAGCCACTTGTAGCCTCCTTAACCCTGACGCTGTTTGTGTCGTGGATTTTCACAGATAATGCGAACCACGCCTTTACGACGAATCACGCGACATTTATTACACAATTTTTTCACTGATGCTCGGACTTTCACGTCTGGCACCTCCTACAATCTACATTAACCGGAACACCGATTATATTTTCCAAAACTATTTTTCTCTGTAGCTGATGCGACCACGCGATAAATCGTACGGTGAAATTTCCACTGTCACTTTATCGCCGGGTAAAATTCGGATATAATACTTGCGCATTTTTCCAGAAATTGTACACAACAGCTCATGATCATTTTCAAGCTTCACTTTAAACATGGCATTCGGAAGCTTTTCAACTACTTCCCCTGACATTTCAATAATATCTTCTTTAGCCATGTTCTTTTTTTACCACCCTAGCTTTCAACAATCGTTTGAAGTGCGGCATACACCACATTCATTTCTCCACCAGCATCAAGCTTGAAGAAACCTTCCTGATGCTGATAATAATCCAACAATGGAGCTGTTTGTTCACGATACACATGCAAGCGGTTAGCAATCACATCTTCGCGATCATCTTCACGCTGATATAACTCCCCACTACAGCGATCACAGCAGCCTGATTTTAGGGGCGGCGAATACTGCCTATGAAATCCGAAACCGCAAGCCCTGCAAATTAACCGGCCAGAAAGACGCTTCAAAAGGTTTTCTTCTGGCGCATCCATAAAGATGGTACGATCAATGATGAGATCGTGTTTATGCAGCATTGCAGCCAATGCTTCAGCCTGAGCTACATTGCGTGGAAAACCATCCAACAGAAATCCAGTCCCCGCATCGGCAACGATCTTATCTTCAATCATCGCCACCACTACAGCATCCGGAACCAATTTGCCGGCATCCATGTATGTTTTAGCATCACGACCTGCAGCCGTCTCATCACGCACCGCAGCACGTAAAATATCACCCATGGCCAGATGTCTCATGCCATGCGCTGCTGCAATCTTTTCACCCTGTGTGCCTTTACCTACACCTGGTGGCCCAAACAACACAATATTCATATGATCACCTTATCGCTTGCCTGTCTTCAAACGGGCTTTTTTCATCAAGCCCTCATACTGATGGCTCATCAAATGCGACTGGATCTGCCCCATAGTGTCCATCGTAACGACCACAACAATCAACAACGAGGTACCACCAAAATAAAATGGTACCGACAGTTCTGAAATCAACCATTGTGGCAACAAGCACACCAAACTCACATAAGCAGCGCCTACAACCGTAATACGTGTCAACACACTATCTATATAATCAGCCGTCTTTTGGCCAGGACGAATGCCAGGAATAAAACCACCATTCTTCTTTAGATTATCGGCTGTATCTTTGGGATTGAACACAATCGCGGTATAAAAGAAACAAAAGAACACCACCAAGACAGTAAACATCAACATATACAACCACGCACCAGGTGCCATGACTGCAGAGAGATCTCCCAACCACTCAAAGCCTGCTGTATTCTTGGTAAACTGCGCAAAGGTTGCAGGCAACAGAATCAACGATGAGGCAAAGATGGGTGGAATCACACCCGCTGTATTGACTTTCAATGGCAAAAATGATGATTGACCACCGTACATACGATTGCCAACCTGACGCTTGGCATACTGGATAGGAATACGACGTTGCGCACGCTCAAACCAAACTACCAAGGCTGTGACCAATAAGGTCATGCCAAACAACAACAACACCGTAAAAGGAGAATACTCACCAGTGCGTGCCAACTCCAAGGTTCCACCAACAGCAGCAGGGAGACCAGCAGCAATACCAGCAAAGATAATCAATGAAATACCATTGCCAATGCCACGTTCGGTGATTTGTTCACCCACCCACATCAGGAACATCGTACCTGAAACAAGTGTTACAACAGTCATAGCCCTAAAAGCCATACCCGGATCAATCACAACAGATTGCCCTGCAACCGTGAACTGCTCCAAACCAATCGAAATACCAACGCCCTGAAATGTTGCGAGCAGTAAGGTTCCGTAACGGGTGTATTCGGTAATCTTGCGACGACCAGACTCACCTTCTTTTTTGAGTTGTTCCAAACGCGGCGACACCACAGTCATCAACTGAATGATAATGGAGGCCGAGATGTATGGCATAATGCCAAGCGCAAAGATGGTTAAACGTGATAATGCACCACCGGAGAACATATCAAACATACCCAGCAATGAACCCTGCGCCTGATTGAAAAACTGCGCTAAAATACCAGCATCAATACCAGGAACAGGTATATGCGCACCCACTCGAAACACAACCAGCATTGCCAGTGTAAATAAAATACGGTTTTTTAATTCCGGTATTTTACCAATACTACCAAAGCCGCCCATAGCGCCGGCTGTCGGATTGGCCATCAGCTTACGCCTTAGCCGTCAGGTTGAGTGTTCCACCAGATGCTTCAACTTTAGCTACAGCCGATGCAGATGCAGCCGTTACAGCAATAGTCAGTTTTTTAGCAGTCAATTCACCACCACCAAGGATCTTGATGGTGTCAACAGCATTACGTACCAAGCCTGCTTCAAATAATCTTGCAGCATCAACCACAGTACCATCATCAAATTTATTAAGACTATCAAGATTAACCACCTGATAATCATTATCCGTCAACGGTGTAAAACCACGCTTGGGAACACGACGGATCAAAGGCATCTGACCACCTTCAAAACCACGAGCCACTTTACCACCGGAGCGAGACTTCTGACCTTTATGACCACGACCACCGGTTTTACCATTGCCCGTAGCAATTCCCTGACCTTTACGCTTGCGTGTTTTGCGTGAACCTTCGTCTGCTTTCAATGCATTCAAATTCATGATTATTCTCCAGACTCAATACGTACAAGGTGTTTGATTTTATTGACCATACCACGTACGGATGGGGTATCTTCCAACTCCACAACTTGATGCATACGACGCAAACCCAAGCCTACCAAGGTTGCACGTTGATCTTTGGCATATCCGATGCCACTTTTAATCTGACGGACACGAATTGTATCTTTGCTAGCCATCTTTAACTCCTGATTATAAGACGATTGAATTATGTAGACTTGCCACGACGAGCAGCAATTTGCTCGGGGCTTTCCAACATCTTCAAGCCATTAAATGTAGCGCGCACAGTATTCAGCGCATTGCGGGAACCTTGTGATTTGGTCAAAATATCTTTGATACCAACAGCATCAAGTACAGCACGTACCGCAGCATTAGCGATAACTCCAGTACCTTCAGAAGCTGGCTTGATCAAAATACGACTGGAATCTTGAATGCCAGTCACCTGATAATGCGTGGTGTCGCCTTTACGAGGTACGTGAATCAATGACTTTTTGGCAATATCACAAGCTTTACGAATCGCTTCGGGCACTTCCTTGGCTTTGGCATGGCCAAAACCAACATGGCCATTACCATCCCCTACAACCATCAAAGCTGAGAAACGCATACGACGACCACCGGAAGTGGTTTTGGCAATACGGTTAATCGTGATAAGTTTTTCTGTCAGATCCAAATCTTCTGCGTTGATCATCTATAATCTCCTAGAATTTCAAGCCGGCAGCGCGAGCGCCTTCAGCCAATGCCTGTACACGGCCATGATAAGCAAAACTGCCACGGTCAAATGCAACCACTTCAACACCCGCTTTCAGCGCACGTTCAGCGATCAATTTACCCACAGCTTCTGCACCAGCTTTATTGCCACCGACTTTCACCGATGCATCCAAACTCGATGCTGCTGCCAAAGTGGTTCCATTGGCATCATCAATAACCTGTGCATACACATGACGCGATGAGCGAAAGATACTCAAGCGCAAACGGCCACTGGCCTTTACACGAGAACGAACCTTACGCGCACGGCGAATAGAACCTTTGTTTTCATAACGTTTTAAAGCCATCTCTATCTCCTACCGCGTCTTACAATCAAGACGCTATTAAATCCATTCAACGAAAGCTTACGCTTTCTTACCTTCCTTCATTGCTACGTATTCATCTACATAGCGCACGCCTTTACCTTTATAAGGTTCTGGCGGACGGAAAGCACGAATCTCAGCAGCCACCTGGCCAACTTTTTGCTTGTCAATACCACTGACTGTGATCAAGCTCTTCTCCACACTTGCACCCACACCTTCCGGCAACAGATACTCAACAGGATGAGAAAAACCAAGTGACAAATTCAGCTTCTTACCTTGAGACTGGGCACGATAACCAACACCGCGCAGCTCTAGTTTCTTTTCGAAACCGGATGTAACGCCGATAATATTGCTAGCTAGCAATGCACGCACCAAGCCATAGAAAGATTTGGTCTTTTTGGTTTTCAAATCAGAACACAACACCTTCAGGGTGCGATCTTCTTGCTCAACAGTAATACCTGCGAACAACGGTGAAGTGAGCTCACCTTTGCCTCCCTTGATCGTGACAGAGTTTGCATCAATGCGTACTTCAACACCATCTGGAAGCGTAATAGGTTGTTTACCAACACGTGACATATCTTACCTCAAAAGACCGTACAAAGAACTTCACCACCAATATGGGCAGCACGAGCGTTCTTGTCGGTCATAATTCCTTGTGAAGTGCTGATCAAAGCAACGCCATAACCATTTTTCACACGTGGTACATTATCAGCAGCGGCATACACACGACGGCCCGATTTGGACACGCGGTTGATCTCCTGAATAATTGCCTTACCCTCATCATCATAACGTAGGGCAATGCGTAGAAAGCGATGGCCTTTATGGTTGTAGGCTTTCACCGCACCAACATAACCTTCTTTCTTAAATACTTCTGCCATGGACAAAAGCATATTACTGGCTGGCATTTCGATTCTCTCAATCCCAGCTTGTTGTGCGTTACGAATACGCGTCAACATATCGGCTATACGATCCATCATCATAATATAATTCCTCTCACCAGCTCGACTTGACCATGCCAGGGATTTCTCCGGCAAGGGCATGCTTACGCAGGCAGATACGGCACATGCCAAGCTTACGGTAAACCGAATGTGGACGACCACACAGCTGGCAACGCGTATAAGCGCGTACTTTAAATTTAGGTTTGCGATTGCATTTAACAATCATTCTCTTCGAAGCCATGTTACAGCCCTCTTATGTACGGAACGGCATGCTGAATTTCTTCAACAAGGCACGTCCTTCGTCATTGGTATTGGCAGTGGTGCAGATGGTAATATCCATACCGCGAATTTTATCCACTTTATCATATTGAATTTCAGGAAAGATGATCTGCTCTTTCACACCAAGGGTGAAGTTACCACGGCCATCAAATGATTTTGGTGATATACCTTTAAAATCACGAATACGAGGCAGGGCAATATTGATCAAACGATCCATGAATTCCCACATCTGTTCACCACGTAAGGTCACCCGACATCCCACTGGCATACCATCACGCAACTTAAAGTTAGCAATGGATTTTCGTGAACGTGTAACAACAGGCTTCTGACCAGTAATGGCCGTCATGTCTGTCAAAGCACCTTCAATCAGCTTGGAGTTCTGAGATGCTTCACCACAACCCATGTTCACCACGATTTTAGAAATCGAGGGGATTTGCATCGGGTTGGAGTAGCTGAACTCTTCTTTCATAGCCGGAGCTATAGTCTTTTTATATATCTCTTTCAAACGCGCCATTATTGTATCTCCTAGCTATCCAGCACTTCGCCACAACTGCGGCAAGTACGGACTTTACGGCCATCTTCAAGGTTTTTTACACCCAGACGAACACCAGTTGTACATTTGGCACAGAAATACTGCACATTGGAAATATCCAAAGATGCTTCTTTTTCAATAATGCCACCACTGCTATTCTGACCCTGACGGGTGTGACGTTTGATCATGTTAATTTTGGAGACCAGCACACGGCCGTCTTCCTTAATGACACGAATCACTTTACCGCGTGCGCCTTTGTCACGTCCGGCAATCACAACCACTTCATCGTTACTGCGAATTCTGGTTTTCACCATATCTACCATCTCTCTATCGCCTCTCTTCTGCGCTTACAATACTTCGGGAGCAAGCGATACAATTTTCATATATCCCTTACCACGAAGTTCGCGCGTCACTGGGCCAAAAATACGTGTGCCAAGCGGTTCATTCTGTTTGGACAACAATACCGCTGCATTTTCATCAAAACGAATAGATGAACCATCCGCACGACGAAACTCTTTAGTTGTACGTACAACCACAGCACGCTGCACTTCACCCTTTTTTACTTTACCATTTGGCATGGCTTCTTTGACAGCTACAACAATCACATCGCCAACACTGGCATAACGACGTTTTGAGCCGCCCAACACCTTAATGCATTTTACACGACGTGCGCCTGAATTATCTGCAACCTGCAGTACGGTTTCTGTTTGAATCATAATAAATCTCCCGGACTACAACTGCTCAGCGCGGGTCAAGACTGTTTGCATAACCCAACGCTTGCGACGTGATATTGGTGCAGACTCAATGATGCGAACTTTATCACCGATATTGCAGCTATTTTCTGCATCATGCGCCATATATTTTTTATGTGAACGGATGGTCTTGTGATAACGTGGATGCATGAATTTACGTTCCACTTGCACAATCACTGTCTGTTCCGCTTTATTACTAACTACAACACCTTCCAGGGTGCGCTTGTTACTTGTTGCTTCGGACATGTCTTTATAGCTCCTTAGCTGCGCTCAGCCAGAATGGTTTTAATACGCGCGATTTCCCGACGTACCTGGCCAACACGGGCCGTATTGTTCAGTTGCATGGTGGCTCTCTGGAAACGCAGCTTCATGTGCTCAGCCGCCAGTTCATCCATACGTTCATTCAAGTCTGCTGCGTTCATGCCGCGCAGATCTGTTGCATTCTTGGTATCACTCATCGCCCTACTCCACGTACGACAAATTTGGTGCGAATCGGCAACTTGGCTGCAGCCAGCTCCAGTGCGCCACGCGCCGTCTCTTCATCAATACCATCCATTTCATACAGGATACGGCCTGCTTTGACCGCCGCCACCCAGAATTCCGGTGAACCTTTACCTTTACCCATACGCACTTCGGCAGGCTTCTTGGAAACCGGCAAGTCCGGGAACATACGAATCCAGATGCGTCCCTGACGTTTAATATGGCGCGTCATGGTAATACGCGCCGCTTCAATCTGACGCGCCGTAATGCGCCCAGGCTCCATCGCTTTCAGACCATACTGGCCAAAGTTCAGGCTGGCGCCACGCGGGCTTTTGCCACGAATACGCTGAAGCTCTTTATGATGCTTACGCCAGCGGATTTTCTTAGGTTGCAACATGGTAACGAATCCTCTTTATGCGTTGGTGGTATCTTCAGTATCGCCCAGCTTGATGCCGTTAAACACCCAAACCTTGATACCAATAATACCGTAAGTGGTATTGGCTTCTGCAAAACCATAATCAACATCGGCGCGCAGGGTATGCAATGGCACTCGGCCTTCGCGATACCATTCAGTACGGGCAATTTCAGCTCCGCCCAAACGACCGGCGCAATTGATACGAACACCTTTGGCTCCCATACGCAGCGCACTCTGTACGGCGCGCTTCATGGCTCGACGAAAAGCCACACGACGCTCCAGCTGGAAGGCGATGTTTTCTGCAACCAGCTGAGCTTCCGCCTC
>JAUZQS010000222.1 GCA_030950875.1 Mariprofundaceae bacterium
CCGCTGAACGACTTGGACTAGCTCAGACACCTCTGGATTATGAAGACATTATATACTTCTCACCAACAGATTAAGTGAACGGCTTGGGAAAACCGTATGCACGGTTTGATGAGGGAGGGCAGGGTTAACCTGCTCTCTACTCTACCCTTGCTTTATTAAGCGCGATTTTTAATATGGAGGTGCTGAGTATAAATGATCATCTTGGCTACACTGTAAGTGAATATAATTCGTGTTCATTCGTGTAATTCGTGGCAAATGGTTTAGGTGTTATTGTTGGCGATCTTAGCGTCTGAAGGTGAATGGCGCAGCCAGAGAGACTCCCCTGGGGGATAGCGAGAGGAAAGTTACTAGTTACAGATTCTTAGTCTATAATCAGCCAAACTAAATAAGGGGAATGGTCGAATCAATGATACATAAAAGTATTGCTAAAGAAGTTGGCGTAAGGATGGTTAAAACAAGACCAGTTATGCCATCCAAACAATTCAACAACTCATGCCTGAGCTCATCGTTATGAAATATTCAACTGTAAAATCCGCGAAACAAGGCCTGACCCCTAGAAGCGTGATGGCATTACGCTTTCGCTTGGATGTGGAACAAAACACAGCGGGGTCAAGTCTGCACTGCAATATTTAGACGGCTCTATGCAATGGAAAACCGGACGTGTGGCTTTGCAAGGCTTGTTCCCATCATCCATAAAGGTGCGACATAATGAAACTGCACCCAATAATAATCCGCGAAACAAGGGATGACCCCTAGAAGCGTGGAAAAAACTTAAAGTCTTTACCGCAAAGGCGCAGAGAAACGCCGAGGAAAAGTAAAATATAAATCACCTTCAACAGGAATAAAACCTCGCCATCGAGATGATAACGGTTTGGTTCTACCCTGCGACCCCCTGCGCCTGCCTTACCGGCAGGTACCCTGCGGTAAAAAAGCTTAAAGCATTTCTCGTTCCCACGCTCCTGCGTGGTAATGCATACCAGACCTGTCATACGCGACAAACTTTATGGCAGCAGTTTTCTCAGATAGAAACGAAACAGGCTATTGAAGGTTTTCCGGCCTTGATGGCATTACGCTTTCGCTTGGATGTGGAACAAAAAACAGCGGGGTCAAGTCTGCGCTGCAATATTTAGACGGCTCTATGCAATGGAAAAACCGGAAGTCTGGCTTTGCAGTGCTTGTTCCCATCATCCGTAAAGGTCGCGATATAATGAAACTGCACCCAATAATAATCCGCGAAACAAGGGCTGACCCCTAGAAGTTCTTGTGGATCAGTTCTTTGAGCAGACCTAAAATTAAAGGTGGGGGTGGATCAGTTTTTTGAGCCAAGGCGGGTCAATTCTGGTGAGCGCCCAAGCTTTATCTTAGTGGACGAATTAACGACTGTAATTGCACCACTTTTATCTGAGTTGAAGGGGATGCAAGCCAGATAAATATTAAGTTATGAAAGGCTGACCCTCATTCTTTTTTAGCCAATCAAGCCCTGACCCCTTTATCCGGGTGGTAGTGGTTCGACATCAGGCAGTAAGCTGCAATTCTTAAATTCCATAGCTCGGCTGATTCCCGGAGAACATTGATAAACCCCTCACGATCAGCATCGGTAAAGAATATCTCCTCGCTCCGTCGCCCACGGTTCATCACATGATGCCATGCTCCAGGATATTCTATGCGTAATGGTCTGGACACATCTCTCTTCTATCACAGCGCCACTAAAAAGTCAAAAGCGGACTTGACCCCTTTAGTTCAAAAGCCAGGCATTGCGTCTGAAAGTGTATGATTTCTTTCCAATTGATGGTCAGTCTGTTTTTTCTAATCACTTCAATCAACTCAATGAGTTTGTATTGCTTCTTTATTTTCATAAAAGGAATGAGTTCGGCACGGATAATATCATTCGTTACAATCAGATTCTCATCAATCAAAATGTCCAAATGAGATGACGACTCTCCTGTTCTGAAGTAATCAATCCAGATTGAGCTATCCACCAAGACCTGCATCAATGTCGGTCTCTGATGGAGTCCAGGTCAATTTCCAGGTCAACTTTGCCCTTAAACATTTTTAATTTGGAAATGTTTCGTTTCCTTATTAATTCTTCAAGAGCTACAGTTATAACCTTGGTTTTAGTTTTCGCATGAGCAACTTCCATCGCCTCATTCAGCAAGCTTTCAGGCAAATCCAGTGTTGTTCGCATAAAACCTCCTTGCGCACAGTATGCATAAATTATCATATGAATGCATAAACATCAAGTGATCCCATGATCACCAATGTCCAGCAACGTAATCACGTGCTCACTTATTTTTAGTGTCAAGGTGATGCGATAACTGTATGTGATTCTGACGGCATGCATACCTTTAAGCTTACCGCCAAGCCCGTGTAGCTTGAGTGATGGCTGAAACGGATCTCGCTCCAAAGCAAGCAAAACAATTGCTGTTTTCTGTTTCAGTTCAGGGTGTTGTTTTGCGAACCTCTTAGCGGCCTTGATAAAGGCAGGCGTCCACTCAAGCTGATACATCAATCAGCGGAAAATATTTCACGAATCAAATCGTCTGCTGTTCCCCGTCGTACTTGCCCGCTAACGGCCTCTTCAAGCGAGGCTTTGATGCGTAACTCCCACGCTTCATTCATCTCTTCCATCAGATTCTGATATCGATCCTCTGTCATCACCACATATTGCGGACGATTATTCTTGATGACGTGAACAGGCCCGGATTCAATCTGTTTATCTACGACCGAAATGCCACGGCGTTTAATCTCAAGAGCAGATATCGTATTCATAGGACTTATCTCCAGCGCCAAATATAGTACTTATTGTAGTATTTGGGCATAAGAATGCAACCTTCAGCATTTCTACTGCCTCACTTTCAGGTTACCACCCACCACCAGACAAGCCGATGAATCGCCATGATAGGTGTTAATTCCAAGAAGAATTATCACCCTTAAGTGTAAACTAAAGAACTGACCCCGCAGATTATGATGTCAATAGATGTCTATATTTTAAGGGTTCCGACCCCTTTATCGAAGGGCATAGAACCTCTCGATTTCTTCAGGCTCCGCTATGGAAACGAAGTCAAGATAAGCTCTTTTTTGCCT
>JAUZQS010000223.1 GCA_030950875.1 Mariprofundaceae bacterium
AATAAGCAGGCGGAAGAGGAGAGTTGGACTATATCTAAAAGGCGTGTTGAGAACCTTAAATTGGCGGCTGAGGCTGAATATGATTATAGACTTAAGAACGACCCATCATATCGCTTGAATAAAGCAGCAGATGCGCTGATGGCTATTGCAAAATATTCTGAATCAGGTGACCAGATTAGAAAAGTCGTGTCTCAAATGTATGCAACTGGTAAAATTCGGAAAGTTGAACAAAAAACGACTATGATTAGAGAACGAGTGGAAGATATGTTGAAAACAGTTAAATATGATGATGATTGGGATACCGTGCCTAATCCTAAAAGTATATCGCCAGCCAAGCTTGAAATAGTACTTGATTACCCAGAAGAGTATGAAACAGAAAATCAGTTTACAATATACCCTAAAAAGAATAATCCAGCATGGGTTAAACCTCCAGTTAGACTATCCAGACCGATAATAAGAGGATAGTCTCCACTGAACACTTGAAAAATAAAACGCAATAAACAAAAAAGACGAGCTAATAAGTAGCTCCTCTTTTTGTTTGTTATAATTACGCTTTATTTCTTAACATCTCCTGCAGCCCCAGCCTCACCAGCCCCACCAGCAGGCTTATCAACCTCACCTTCACCAGCCCCACCAACAGGATTATCAACAGGCGTTGCAGGAGGCGTTACAGGAGGCGTATTAACCTTTCCCTCTCCAGCATCATCCGCAGTCTTAGGCTCACCACCACCCTTAGGATCTTTATTTGACTCACGCAGGGCTCCCTGAGTCATACTGCCTTGAATTTGACTTGAACCAGCAGCACCAAGAGCCATAACTTTAGCTCCGCCTTCACGTTCGCCTAAGTCTTTCGACTGGCCGCCAATCCAACCCATAACTGCGTTCGGAAGGTCATGACATAAATCAAATGACTTGTAAATGATGACTAAAAGCATTGTGCCGTATAAAGCAATTGAAAATAGACCTACCTTTACCTTGTCGTTGCGTGGCACCTCTATTTGCTTGAGTAGCAATAATTTTTCTCATAATATTTTTTATATATTCACCACTACGTAGGTAATAATACATCATATTTTGATAAAATTCACCATATAGCAAGGTACATGCCAGCTTTATACGTAGCAAGGGTTGTGCCACTTTAGGCACATTTTGTTGCAAATAGGGTGTTGCGAAGTAAATTCATTTTTGCATACTAAAAGCCGCTAAAATAAAGAATTATCCACTTTGTGACTTTAAAATCTCGCCTTCTGGATTGTAGCATCAGTCAGATAGCCATGCTATACGACAAATACTGCACCTTGAACCCGAACCCTTCGCTCAACAGGTGGATATTTATTTTACGACCCTCAGCGGAAGCGCGTCGCCTAAATCATCGGCAAGTAAATCATTACCCCTTGTTGATGGAGCACATGCTAACTAACAAAGCAGCATTAAAATAACACTTGACTAATGTAGCCTACTTGCTTAAAATCATGTGCGATGCCCCCTACCATGGTTCCGATTGCTTCCATTTTTTGTGCCTGTCGAAACTTATTCTCCAATGCTTCATGTTGCGTTATGTCCCGTTTTATACCAACGAAATTTACAATTTCTCCAGCGTTATCCTTGATCGGCGTGATGGTTAAATCAGCAGGATAGAATTCACCGTTTTTGCGTCTGTCCACCAGTCTGGCATTCCATGGTTTCCCCTGTCGAAGATCCTTCCACATGGATTCGTAAAATGCCTGACCCTGTACGCCACTTTTCAAAATTGATGGATTCTGACCAATGGCTTCTTCAGCAGTATATCCGGTGATGCGGGTAAAAGCAGGGTTGATAAATAGGATTGTGCCATGCCTATCCGTGATGATGATAGAGTCCATGGATTGTTCAATCGCTTTGGCTAATATTTTAAGATTACCCTCAGTTTCAATGAGTTGCTTTTGTGTTTTGGCTTTTTCAGCATTGTTATTAACTACAACCCGAATACACGGACTATCTGAAAATTGAAACAAATCCAGTTCAACAGTAGCAAGAAATTCACCTCTGTCGGACACTTGGTACAACCATTCAAAAACATGCCTGCCTTTTTCTTTAACCAAACGAATCATTTCATTCGCCTTGCCGAAAGATGCTTGGCCATCAGGTTGTTTTTCAGGGGAAATTGCCGAAGGATGAAATCGATTTAAAACTATTTCGGCATGCCCTATTAAATCAAAATAAGCCTTGTTGTAATCTACCGACATACCATTCAAATCAATGATTTTAGTGGCTAAGGGGGAATTCTGAAATAACCAGTGGTAATCAGATATTTCAGCTTGCAATGGCTCGCTGCGATTCATAGCTTCTGTTCTGTTCTGTTCTGTTCTGTTCTGTTCTGTTCTGTTCTGTTCTGTTCTGTTCTGTTCATGGGATACCTGCAAGAAATTAATTTTTTCAGGCTCTATTGTAGACGATAAATATGCAGATTTCTACAAATCAAACTCAATAAGAGATCGGCAGTGATTCTTGACTGTTCATATCAATAGGATCAGATGCTCGATTGAAATCATATAAGTGCATGATAAGCCCATTTTCAAGCGAAACTAAGAGTTTTTAAAGCCATTGCATTGTATCCAATCAGCGAAACATATCATTCGTGTTGCAAGGCCGTGATGTTTGATTTCCCTACGACTCTTTATGTTCTTTCTTATAAATGAGGGTCAGGCTTTCAAAATGAGGGTCAGGCTTTCATAACTTGATATTTATCTGGATTGCATCCCCTTCAACTCAGATAAAAGTGGTGCAATTACAATCGTTAATTCGTGCACTAATATCAAGTTATGAAAGCCTGACCCCGTTTTTTTTCCGACATGCTATGGTAAATTTTCGAGTATTAGCGCCTTTAACATTTTGAAACCATCCAATATCATCCGATAGCTCAATCTTATACGTAATCAAGAAAACCTTAACCACGAATTACACGAATGGACACGAATAAGGCAATAATCATAGATTTTTAATTCGTGTCCATTCGATTCGCCACTGTTGCGAGGCGGATAAGGGTGTTGGCGCTCTGTGTCGCCCAGAAAGCGACTGGGTTTGGCAGCTATGCTGGGCAAACAAAATGTATCAATCATGATAAAACTACCCGTCGTACGATTATCGGCATACGAATCATAGTGCAGTGATTTCATCAATTTAAGCGTAAGCATCAAGGAATAAAAAACTTGCACTCCCTACTTAATGTACTAACATTAACCTTATCCCATCTTCGTCATTTTTACCCCCTAAAATCGCCAAAATCGGACTGGTAATTTTTCAATATCCTTTAATATCAACATCTTACATTACATTCCGTGAGAATCTTCAATTGTAGTGCCATGTAAATAAATTTTGCCATTTTATCCTATTGACTTTGTGCTAGGCTTGCGGCCATGTATATTCGAAAAACAACGACTCAGCGTAAAAGTGATGGTGCCAGCCAGAAGACCTATCGATTAGTCGAATGCATTCGTATTGGCAAGAAGGTC
>JAUZQS010000224.1 GCA_030950875.1 Mariprofundaceae bacterium
ATTTTGGCCATGATTTCCGTCTATTTTCGTTACATAGACCCTGCTATTCGCCTCAAACAGCCGAAAATCATGACTCAAAATGGGAATCCCTCGCTACGGTCTCTATTCTCGGACAGCCTCCTCGGAGGCTGGGTAGTTACCCGTGACTCTCAGATGGACTAAATTCTCACTTGAGGAAACAACGATATGTTCAATCAAGATACACTTACCAATAGCCTACTCAAGCAAAACATCATACATGAAAAGAATCTGGCGCAAATGCAAATCGAACAAGCTTATGCACGTCTCGCCTTCGCCTGTACCGGATTGGCATATATTTATATACATGGCATTGAAACATTCAGGCAATATCAAGATATATTCCTATGGGTCACCATCGCATATTTTTTAAGCACCTTAATATCCATTCCAAGTATTCGTCATCAGCCTTTATCGATCTACCGTATCCTTGCATTCCCCTTACTGGATACATTTGTTGTCATTTTTGCGATGTTAATGGATGGTGGTTTATCCAGTGGTATTTATTTCATGCTGCTGGTTATTATTTTCGGCAACAACTTCCGGTTTGGCAATATCATGTTACGCTATTCACAGGCTTGGAGTCTGATTGCCTTGATCTGTCTGGCGCTATTCATTGATATGTACAGCTCGGAAAGCCTTGATTACACCCTGCTTGGCTGGCAGATCATGGCCTTGATTATTATCCCATTTTATATCCATTTGATTGGTCAAAAAGCAGAAAGAGCATTAAAAATGCAAATAGAAGCGGAAGAATCTTCATTCCACTTGATGGACAAAGGCCCTCTACCCATCTTTAATTTTGATTTGGGCGATAACAAAAAACCCCAAATCATCTACGCCAACAAGGCCATGCATGAGCTCTTCCAATATAATCATACAAGATGGGAAAAAGCCGATGTTGATATCATCAGCTTAGCCGAAGACCGCCGTGAACTTATTTCTTTTTGCCAATCGATACTGAAAGACGAGTCCCTCAATCAAAAAAATACAGCCCAGCATATTTATATTCGCGGACAGGATCAATCTGGCAAGATATTAAAACTGATGTGTACCGCTATTGCTATGCGATGGCGCAGAGACCGGGTTGGTGTGTGTTTCATCCACGATATTTCCCAACGTGAAACCATGAAAGAAGAATTAGAATCTATGCATCGTACCACTTACATGTCCACCCTGGTGGCTGGCATTGTGCATGACTTTCGCAACGTGCTCACCAACATGATTGGCTATGCTGAAGTGATGCAATTCAACAGCTCCAACGATCATCAACGACAACAATTGGAATCCATTATTGAAGCAGGTGATCGCGGTGCAGCATTGATCACCCATTTATTGAATTTAAGCAAAAGCAACCATTCCACAATCAACAACATGTTCACCGAAGGACATGGGTTAGCCAAACC
Source organism: Mariprofundaceae bacterium (assembly GCA_030950875.1). Lineage (GTDB taxonomy): Bacteria > Pseudomonadota > Zetaproteobacteria > Mariprofundales > Mariprofundaceae. Next base: position 1,425 of record JAUZQS010000224.1, read on the forward strand.
ATTAGAAAACATCATTGGTCTGGCGCGATTGCAGCTACCGAAACAAATCCAATTAAGTTGCAGCATCGATAATATATTGCCTGATGTAGGCATCAGTGTAGTTGAAATTGAACAGATATTATTAAACCTCATCAACAATTCCACCCAAGCTATACCCGAAAGTGGTTATATTAAGATTGCGATTAAAAATGCTGCCAAACATGATTTATCCAAGCCAAACCACCCCTGCTTATGCATTCAAGTCAGCGATAATGGCTCGGGTATAGCGGCCAGTGATATCGACACTATTTTTAAACCCTTCTGGACTTCGCGCAGCGATCAAGGTGGCTCTGGCCTTGGTTTAAGCATGGTGCAACGCATTATCAAACAGAATCACGGTTGTATCACGGTAACATCCATTCCCAATCAAGAAACTACATTCACAATCCATTTACCGCCATATATTGCCAGCCCTGTTCAAAAAACAACAACCCAAATAACCACCCCTGCGCATAACACAGCGAAAGAACATACACTGGATGGCTGCCATGCCCTGCTTGTCGATGATGTGACAGATATTCTCAAGATTCATCAGGCCATGTTATCGCATATGAATATCACATCGGATCTGGCTGAAAATGGCCAAATCGCCTTTGATTTGTTTCAAGACCCAAACAAACACTTTGATATCATGATTACCGACTACAAAATGCCCATCATGGATGGACTGACATTGATTAAAAAAATTCGCGCCGACGACACCAAACTGCCTATTCTCATGATTTCAGCCTTTGGTGAAGATAATCAACTTCAAGAAGTCATGAAAAATAATGTCACCCTATTGAACAAGCCAATCAATATGGAAGCATTAAAAACGGCTATCTTAACAACGATTCACAGCACGTAGCTACTCAGCACCCTACCTAAAAATGGATGTAACTGCTCAGGTCGCCCCTGATTTGTTCGAGTTCAAGGAAAAAATACGTAGTGTGCTCCTGCACTTGAGTATTTTTGACGCAGAAATCGGGCAAATCAGGGGATGACCTGAGTAGTTACCGCTGCGATTGTGTATTGAGTTGCTTACCACGCGTCCAACAGGTTGCGCTAGCATCTGGCAAGGCGGACATCCTCCAAGACCAATTGTTGACCACGGTGCCCGGAGTATTGAATTTTGCTTCCGACCCCAAAGCCAGCAAATCCTGCATGGGAATCACAGCCAATTCAGCCGG
>JAUZQS010000225.1 GCA_030950875.1 Mariprofundaceae bacterium
ACCACGGATAATTGGCATCGGGCATCAAAAGCACTGCACACAAATCCATCTGCCCAAGCACAATACAGTCTTTTTCTAATTGTTTATGCAATATCATAGTGTTCTCCAAGCTCTATTGGCGCGTATCACATCCTTGGGTCGCCCAATATCAAACCACTGGCCGCGATGTAACACTCCCGCACAACGTTCTTTTTCCATCATGTTCTGCATCGGTTCAAGCAATGAAAAACTTGTATTCGCCGCATATTGATACAATACCGACGCATCCCAAACCGATACGCCAGAAAAAGTATACCGTGGATTTCCTTGCAAGCATGCTAGCCCATCATTGATCGCAAAATCACCCTCAGGGTGATGCGCGGGATTTTCCACCAATGCCAAAGAACAACCATGTTCTGGACAGTAATGCGCCAAGTTCTGCACATCCACATCTGTCATCACATCGGCATTATGTACCACGACAAGACCTTCTCCTGCCAGCTTGCCCAAAGCGGTTCGCACACCGCCGCCCGAATTCAAAAGTTCAGTTTCTTGGCTAAAAACAAGGTTTACTCCCCATTTCGAGCCATTCCCCAAATAATCCATCAAAATATCCGCATGATGATGGGTATTGACAGCAATCACACCAATACCCTGCCCCACCAATTGACGAATCACATGTACAATAGATGGCTCACCCTGAATTTTCATCAATGCCTTGGGACGATTGCGTGTCATCCACTTCAATCGCGTCCCCAAACCTGCTGCCAAGATTACGGCGCGATCAACTGTTTTTTCAACGTGCAAGATAGGCTCCTTCTGCCAAGTTTATCACATCCAGTCCTGTACGCTGCAACGTTAATCCGTAAAAACAACCAACAGCCCCTGCAATACCAACACGAATTGTTGCATTCACCTTATCACACCTCCAAGCAAAACGTATTTCATCACACTTACGGAAAAATACTTCATTTGCACGTTTGTTTCATGTTATGGTGCGAGCACTTACAATTTGATAGATAGTTAGGAGCCACCATGCCAAGCAACGAACTGAATGAAGATCAGAAAAAAGCATTGTTACGTCAAGATGCACTGGATTATCACCGTTTCCCTACCCCTGGCAAAATAAGTATTCGTGCGAGTAAGCCTTGTATCACCCAACGCGATTTATCATTGGCCTATACGCCAGGTGTAGCAGAGCCCTGCTTAGCTATTGCCGATAACCCTGAATTGGCAGATGAATATACGTCCCGTGCCAACTTGGTTGGCGTGATTAGTAATGGCACCGCCGTACTTGGTTTGGGGAATATCGGTGCGTTGGCTGGCAAGCCTGTGATGGAAGGTAAAGGTGTACTATTCAAACGTTTCGCTGATATTGATGTCTTTGATCTAGAAATTGATGAGCTTGACCCCATGGCATTTGTAGAAACGGTTGCTCGCTTGGAGCCCACCTTTGGCGGCATTAATTTGGAAGACATTAAGGCTCCTGAATGCTTTATCATCGAAGAAGAATTAAAAAAACGTATGAATATTCCCGTATTGCATGATGATCAGCATGGTACAGCAGTCATCTTGGCAGCAGCATTTATCAATGCACTTATTTTGCAAGACAAGAAAATCGAAGCAGTAAAAATTGTTTGTTTGGGGGCTGGAGCAGCTGGTTTTGCATGCATGAAACTGATTGAACAGCTTGGCGCCAAACGTGAAAAAATATTCTTTCTTGATCGCAAAGGCGTCATTCATAACAATCGTGATGAAGATTTACCACAACACAAGGCCTACTTTGCCAATGGTGATAAAGATATAAGCCTAGAAGAGATTATGAAGGATGCAGATGTATTTGTAGGCTTATCGCAAGGAAATATGGTCAACCCTGAAATGCTACTGAGCATGGCTGATAAACCCATTGTCTTTGCCATGGCAAATCCAGATCCTGAAATTGATTACGACTTGGCAATGAAAACCCGTTCTGATTTAATCATGGCAACAGGTCGCTCAGACCACCCTAATCAGGTAAATAACGTATTGGGCTTTCCATTCTTGTTTCGCGGTGCACTTGATGCCCGTGCCACCACATTTAACGAAGAAATGAAGCTTGCCGCAGTTTATGCACTTGCCGAGCTTGCCCGCGAAGAAGTTCCCGTTTCTGTATTAAAAGTTTATGGTCAAAAAGAACTGCGTTTCGGGCCAAAATATATTCTCCCCAAACCATTCGACCCACGTTTGATTGAAGTCGTCCCTGCTGCCGTTGCCAAAGCCGCCAGTGAAACAGGTGTGGCACGCAAACCAATTCAGGATTATGCCGCGTATGCTGATGCTCTGGGGGATCGCATTGATCAATCACGCACATTTATGCGTATGATTATCGAAAAAGCCAAGCATCAACCACTAAAATTGGTTTTACCTGAAGGTGATGATGAAACCGTGATTCGTGCTGCTACGATTATGCGTGATGAAGGGATTGCCAAACCTATTTTAATGGGTGATCCAGACACTATTTCTGCACAATTTAAGGCCATGCACCTAAGTGCCGACGGCATTGAAATTTTGGATCCGCACTTGGAAGACTCTCGTTTTGAAAGCCTTACGGACGCATGGTATTTTGATCGCAAGCGTCAGGGTGTTTTACGCCAAGATGCCGCTAAAAACTTGCGTCATGATCGCAACACCTTGGCAGCCATGATGGTACGTCAAGGCTTTGCCGATGGTATGTTATCAGGGCGCACAGCCCATTATCCCGATGTGCTTCGTCCTGTCTTACAGGTCTTAGGGCATGACAGCACCACAGGCAAACGTCACCATGTCTATGGCATGTTTATGATGATTATGGAAGAACATGCCTATTTCATGGCTGATTGCACCGTGAATGTTGATATGAATGCTGAACAACTGGCTGAATTGGCTGTACTTACCGCTGAAACGACCGCTTCATTGGGTTGCGAAGCACGTATTGCCATGCTTTCTTTCTCAAACTTTGGTAGCGCCACGCATCCAGAAGCCAAAAAAGTAGCCGATGCTGTTCAAATTCTACACAAAGAACGCCCAGATATTGCTGTTGAAGGTGAAATGCAAGCGGATACTGCCGTAAACCCAGATATTTTGGCACAGTACCCTTTTTCACATATCAAAGGTACTGCAAACGTATTAATTTTCCCAACCATGCAAGCTGGTAATATTGCCTATAAATTACTTAAAGAATTAGGAAAAGGCACTGCCATTGGCCCTATTCTTATCGGCTTACCCCAACAGGTACATGTATTGCAAACCGGTGCCAGTGTCGATGATATCGTCAATATGGCCGCTATCGCATCAGCTCGTGCAAGTTAAACAATCATGTAAAGGGCGATTGTCTTGCTCCATTCACATATTGCCGAAGCGTTACAGTATCGAGGTGAACAAAAGCTAGGAAGTTAAGCTTTTCTGTTGTCGCTCGTGTCGCGTGGTATCGGTGATTTTCTCCCAAACAGAGAACAGTTGAATAGATTTATCAATACCCTTGAGAGACACTTTGGGTAGTTTATCATGCTTGGGTTTAAACTTCATCTTTTCCAAGGTGTCTTCAGAAATGATGGTCTGTTTTGCTTTCGCAACACTTGTGAGTCGTGCTGCGATATTGACTGCATCACCAATGCAAGTGTATTGCATGGCTTGACTGGAACCAATCACGCCAACGACAACATCGCCAGTGTTGATGCCTATGCCAATTTCAATGGCCTTCTCACCACGTTTTTTACGTTCCTGATTGAATAAGCTCAAAGCACCATGCATGTGA
>JAUZQS010000226.1 GCA_030950875.1 Mariprofundaceae bacterium
GTGCTGAATTCACCAATCTGGCTCAGCATTTTTCCATGGGTGAAGAACCCGAGTTGCGTATTGCCATGAGCGGCATTACCCCTATCGAACCTATCCTTAATGTTTTAAAATCAACCACAGAGCAAGCTCCTTCCACACAATTATCCCTACAAATGGAAAATCTCAATGGAACTTTAGAGCGGTTAAAAGATGATGATGCTGATATTGCCATATCCGAAACATCTGAAAATGAGCCAATATTTGAATATCAACATTTAACCCAAGTCAAACTCATTGCTGTTGTTGCTAAGCTGTCACCTTTTTCCAAGTTTTCCTCCTCACTTTCTGAACGTGATTTGGAAGGCAGCACACAAATTCTCGTCCGTGATACGAGCCTGCATACAACACGGCTCACTGCAGGTGTTGTTGAGGGAACCAATCATTGGATTGTAAATGATTTCATGATGAAAAAACACGTCATCATATCAGGCATAGGCTGGGGTCGTTTACCAGAGCACATGGTTCAAAACGATCTAAAAAAAGGAGCTTTGGTCGCCATTTCCAGCAAACACTTCCCTGCTATCAAAATCGACATCCAAAGCATTCGTCATAAACACAAACCCATAGGCCCTGTTGCAGAAGCCTTATGGCAACGCCTTCAAAACATTCATTGGCATAAATAACCTAAACTATCAAAACTCAATAGTTTCAATCCGTTTCATCTCATCAATTACTTTCTGACTATGCATAATTTCCACCAAGGTCGTACCTTGTAACATCGAAGAAAAACTTTCGTGAGGGAGAACAATCCCCGAGTCGCCTGTATCGAAGCCCATATGAATCGCCAACAAATCGGCAAGGTAAACGGCAAACACTTCAGCACGAATATCATGAGGAATTGCATCTATTTCTGCATAGGCTGGATGATGATGATAGGCAATGCCTTGAATAATTTTTTCAGGAAGCTGCCAATGCTTAGCCAATAAAACGCCCAAATCAATATGAGTACAGGAAAAACGTTCATACTCATACATAAGATGCCCTTTATTTGTCTCAAGGCTTGCAGGCTGTATAAACTCAGGGAACAAATTAAGAGCCATTTTGCCAATATCATGGAACAAACCAAGCGTAGCCGCTTCTTCTATATGGCAATCAGGAATATAATCCGCAATGATTTCTGCAAGAGCCGAAACTGCCATACCATGTTTCCACAACTTTCGAATATCATAGACCTTTGCCGACTGAGCAGGGCCAGCTGAAAACGAGTGACGTGAAACAATCGTCCGAACCAGTGATATGCCAAGATGTGAAACGGCTCTTCCAACATCTGTAATCTCAATACGCACACCCAATCCTGGTGCGTTGGCAATACGCAATATCGAAGCGGCAAGAACAGGGTCATCTTTGATAATTTTACCAAGCTTCTGATTCGACTCATCTTTTTTACAAGCCCGTTGGAATTTATCCCATAGTGCAGGTGGCAATGGCAAATTACGAATTGTCTTCTCATATATCGCCATACGACTACGGCTGCCAACCTCAGGTGGTACTAATTTAGAAAATAATTCATTCTCATCTAACACGGTATCAAAATCCGTATGATTTTTGGCCATATTTCCCTCTATGAATAGTTATTTTCTTTGCTTATTTTCATATTCGCCTAGCCCATCAGCAACACTTTATCAAGATTAAATGACTTCACAAAGGCATCCATACTGGGCAATGCAGCTTGCCGCTTATGCCTTTTGACTTCAATCGCCAAACCGCCCCTGATAACGCACGACAAAAACAGTATCGCCTTTCAAACAACTCACCAGCATCATTCCAATTCCTTCAAACTTTGCTCAACCAAAGCTTTAGGAAACATTTTCAATTCCTTAGCTGTGAATGGAAACTGTGGCAACCGCTCCATCAGCAGCTTTGCCACTGTAAGTGCTTGCTGCTTATCTCGCCTAGCTTTATCTGCCCTGCGATTTGGCTGCTTGCTAACCCATAGCTTATGAATCGCAAATGAACGTGGATCTGGCACAGCAATACGAAAAGGGTAACCTTTACTGTCAATCACGACAGCCTCCACCTTGGGCGAATTAATCAACCAGCGAAGACTGCCAATACCTGATGCTTTCAAATCATAAGCATCACCCATTTGTTCCTGTGGCTGGGCGCGTAAATCTTTGGGTTCGGCAACAATTAAATCTACCATAAAACCATCCTTATTGATGGCACGATAATGTTGCTCACTACGCTCAAAACTACGATCTGCTTTTTTCAGCATGGGCAAAAAACCATCCACATCTGCATCAGAAGAAAACTTTACAGTCTCGCGATTATCCCACAAAAAGTCAGCATCGGCAGTTGCCAACAATTCACGATAGACCATCACCCCTGCCAAAGCTTCATAAGCATATATTGCATGTGTTCCAACCATGCAAATCCGTTCGCCCATCAAACCTTGTTTATCAAGTTCTCTGGCGATACGCGCAACAATCAATGGCACACGATTCAAACCAACTGCACGATTGAGTGCCGCCTTTTCATCCAAAGCCTTCTGGATAGATTTTAGGCGCTCTATTGTTTCCTGCTTGCCTTTTTGAAAAGCCTCATACATCGCCTGAGTATCATCACGCTTTACCCCTAGACTTTTACCTTTACCGTAGCCATCCAACATATGATAAAGGTATTTTTTGCCTTTAATCGTTTTCCAATGCATGGAGCCTGAATAATGTTTGACACGGGCTTGGGCATCTTGCCATGCCGCAAAAAGCTGCTGGCTATCTGTAAACTCCAAACTTTGCCTATGTGTAAGCTCTAAAACATCCATTTGCATATTATCTATATATTATATCTTATGTCAAAGTATATAGATAACTCCTGTGAGTAGTCCAACCCAATAACGCGTATTTTCAATGTGCCCGTCCGTTTCAATGCTTCAACCTCTAATAACTTTTGCAAATCCCTTGTGGTTGTTGCGCGCGATGCCTCTATGATTTTGATATAATCCTCAGCAGATAGCCCGCCTTTAAAACCAATAAGAAAATCAAGCAAGCTTTGGGAATACTAAATGGACTCCAATACGGCATCAGAAAAATAGTTTAACCATGATGTGATATGTAAAGTGTGATTATGTTTGCTTAATTGGGCGTAATAATCTTTCTTTTACTTCTCAATCACATGCGAAAAAGCAACCAATATCGGCCAGCTTTTTTTTGCCAATTCCAAATCATAAGGCATAAAGCGCACCTTTATAGCTCATCACTCACTTACCAGTAACATCACTCGCCCATCGACATTCAGCATTTGGTGCTTACCGATTTCTGCATGCGGGTCTTGCCATTGGCAATGTCCGAAAATCACAAGGCCGCCACCATGCTTTTCCAACAACTCTCGCACCAATGGTTCGCCAACCCGATGGTTTATAAGAAATTTCATAAAACGGTTACAGCAATATATTCAAAATCATCAAAGCTGCTTGACTGCTTCAATCACATCATCCAACGACATCACCATCACACCTTGCTGCAACGGATAAGCAACATCTACTGGTGCAATGACAAAGCTACGGTCTGGCTGCAAGGTTTCCAACGCGCTCCAATTTCCCCTACCTAGCTTGGGGCTGGTCGATGCCTTGATTTCAATCGCCACACGCTTGCCTGCTTTTTCCAATACCAAATCACATTCAGAGCCACTTGAAGTTCGATAAAAACTTGCCTGCCAACGTGGCAGTTGCGACAAGATATTTTCAATCACAAAACCTTCAAATGATGCACCGTACACAGGATGAGAAAACAATTGCTCCATGGATTCAATATCCAGCAAAGCATGCAATAGACCTGTATCCCGAATATATACTTTGGGCGCTTTGATAAGCCGTTTTTTCGTGTTTCCTGCCCAAGGTTGCAATGACCGAACTACAAAGGTTTGCTCAAGCAGATCAATATACTTTCTGATCGTGTGCCCACTGACTCCCATAGAGTCCGCCAGCTTAGATGCATTCAAGGTTTGCCCGTGACTGTGCGCTAACATGCGCCAAAAGCGACCCAGAGTGTTGGCTGGAATATGAAAACCCAATTGTGGAATATCACGCTCAAGAAATGTGCGGATATAATCTTCACGCCATTGAAAGGAAGCTTCATCATCAACATTCAGCAAGCTGCGAGGATAACCACCACGAAGCCATAGTCGGTTAACATCCACATCTATTGTTTCGGTGCGATTGAACGGTGAGATTTCAAGATATGCAATGCGCCCTGCCAATGATTCGGAGCTTTGTTTGATCAACTCCCTTGATGCTGAACCCAGCAACAATAACTGACCATTGCGCTTGTTGCGATCAATCACACTACGCAATACGGCAAACAGTTCAGGCGCACGCTGAATTTCGTCTAAACAAATCAACCTATCTTGAAACTGCTGAAAAAACGCTTCCGGGTCTGACAACTTATTCATATCCGATGGGCGCTCTAAATCCAGATACATCGCACCGGGAAACTGCTCAATCACCATTTCGGCCAGTGTCGACTTGCCAACCTGACGCGCGCCTAGCAACGCCACTGCGGGATTTACCTGCAATCGTTTTACAATATCGGAAAGAACTGATCTTTTTTTATATCCTTGCATATCGGAAGTATAGATTCTTATCTGCAACAACATCAAGTATTCTTTATATAGTCGATTACAATATTTCGTATTTCTATCATTTGAAGCACTGTACCCGCTCTTGGCGAGTC
>JAUZQS010000227.1 GCA_030950875.1 Mariprofundaceae bacterium
TTTGAGTCTGATATTGCTTTGAATGAACGCTGCGATACTGAGCGCGATAGCTTTGACTTGGCAGAAGTAGAAGAAGATACCCCACCATCTGCTGAAGATGTGGCAGCAAACAAGGCTAAATACGGCCTATAAAAACTTTCCATGGCCGAGGACTATCCTCCTCGGCTACTTTTTCAACATGCAACCTAGATCCTGCAAGTTTTTGTGCGTGCAGAGTGTAAGGTATTGGTTTACATGGCGTATTGAAAAAATACGTCGTCACCTTATTGGTAATGAGTGTTTTTTCAATAGTCTAGGTGAATCAAGAGGTTGCGCTATGTATGTGCAAAAACTTGCAGGATCTAGGTGTAAAACAATTTGAAACACAATTCACAAAACAAGCTGAATCAACAGCCTTATCTTACAGGCATGAATGCTCAAGCGCTGCTTGATTTATGCCGCGATGCCGGCGTGAAAGATGTTCATGCACAAACCCTGAACGCCTATATTTTTCGGCGTGGCATCATCAATTGGCATGCCATGCCCGAATTACCACAACAATTACGTAACCACCTTGATCAACATGTACGTTTAGTTGAACCTAAATTAATCGCTGACCAACAGGCCGTAGATGGCACACGCAAAATCTTGCTTCGCATGCCCGATGGCAAGGAAGTGGAAAGCGTTCTGATTCCTGCATCGGGGCGGCTAACCCAATGTGTTTCCACACAGGTCGGCTGTGCCATTGGCTGTAAATTTTGCCTTACTGCAACAGCAGGGCTTACACGCAACTTAAGCACTGCCGAAATCATGTCACAAGTATTCACGGCTCGCCATCTGATGGGTCAGCCTGTCACCAATCTTGTTTTGATGGGCATGGGCGAGCCTTTGCATAACTATGATGCTGTAGCCGATTTTGTTCGCATGGTCACAGACCCTCAAGGCATGGCTTTTTCTCCGCGCCGCGTCACCTTATCCACTGCCGGACTTGTGCCGGCTATTTATCGCATGATTGAAGATGAACTACCATGTTCTTTGGCAGTATCGCTTAATGCCACCACCGATGAAGTTCGTAGTCATATCATGCCAATTAATCAAAAATATCCGCTCGCTGAGCTGTTACAGGCCATGCGTACCTATGTGGATAGGCATGGCCGAAAACGCATCCTTATTGAATATATTTTACTAGGCGGCGTCAATGATAGTATCGAAGATGCCAAGCGCCTTATCAAACTGCTTGATGGCATCGCAGGCACAATCAACCTACTACCTTTCAACCCATTTCCAGGCTCACAATGGCAACGTCCTGCGCGCAGCCATGTCGAAGTATTTCGAGCTGAACTCAAACAAGCAGGCTTTATTGCCGTGGTACGCGAATCGCGCGGTCGTGATATTTCGGCTGCCTGTGGACAGCTTAAAACAGAAGTCAACGCACGCAGAAAACTCGCCGACACGCCCTAAGACTGGCAGACTGCTGGCTTATCTCATTTAAGGGGCTTATTTTGACTCAAGTTATTCAAAATAAAGATATTCAACACACCTGTGATCTTTGTGGAAATTCAGATTTTGAAATTATTTCCGAATATGATCGCCATAACAAACCACTAAAAACAGGCTTATGCCAAGATTGCGGTTTGATTATGCATGTGCCCATGCCTACTGAAGATGAGATTTCAGCTTATTATGCCAACGATTACCGCCGTGATTACCACGGTGAGAATAAGCCTTCACCGCGTCGCATTATGCGCGCATGGAACAATGGCCAACGTATCCTCCGTCAAATCAAGCCTGCAATTCCTGAAAAGGCCAAAGTATTTGAGGTGGGGGCAGGCATTGGTTGCACAGTCAAATCATTTGAAGCCGATGGCTTTGACGCATCAGGCATCGAACCCAATACCGATTTCAACAGTTACACACGCGGTGTCCTACATGCCAATGTAGAGAATATTAATCTGTATAATCTTGAAAAAGATCACGCCCGCGATGCTGTTTTGTTGATTCACGTAATCGAACATTTTGTGTCCCCCAAACGCGCCCTAACACAAATACGCGGACTACTGAAAGATGATGGCTTATTATATATCGAGTGCCCAAATATCGGTGCGCCATTTGCCACCTTTAATCGCCTGTTCCACTTTGCACATACCTACAACTTCACCCACAGCACGCTAATAAGCATGGCCAAGGCCACTGGTTTTGACGTTGTTCAATCATTCACCGATACCGCCAATCCCGATATTCAAATTCTTTTCAAAAAAACGGCCATCCCTGCAAGTATTGATTTTGATAAGCAAGAAGCCAAACGCAGTCATGATGTTATTTTTCGTTACAACTGGCTAACCTATAATACGCGCGCCAACTATTTATTGCGCCGCATTCGCAAGCTCTCGGCCTATGCCAACGAATATATACAAGCCAATCATTTCGTAAAAGCATTAGAAGAGCGTTTTAAATTATGATCGTTGTCATTGGTGATATTATTGTAGATGAGTTTATTCTTGGTGATGTATCACGCATTTCACCCGAAGCTCCCGTACCTGTGGTTCACGTTGAAAAGGTAGAGCGCCGGCTTGGTGGCTCTGCCAATGTCATTCGTAATCTACATGCCTTAAAACAATCGTCCGCCATGATTGGTGTCGTCGGTGATGATGAACCTGGCACTTGGGTTCACACCCGTTTAGCAGAGCTTGATTCTGCTCATGAGGGTGTTCTTATCAAGAAAAATGGCCGCCCTACAGCCATTAAAACCCGTGTCATTGCACGCCATCAGCAAGTGGTTCGCTTCGACAAAGAATGGGCTACGCCCTTACAAAAAGACATGCACACAAACTTGCTAGAGCATTTAAAAAACAAGCTTACAGATGCAAAAGCCGTGATTTTGTCCGACTATGCCAAAGGTGTACTTACCCCTGAATTTCTAACCCAACTCATTCCCCTACTTGCAGGAAAAATTATCGCTGTTGACCCAAAACCAGAACATACCGATGCTTACAAGGGCGCAACATTTATCACACCTAATTTGCACGAAGCCGCTGCCATGGCTGATATGGACAGCATCAATGACGATAAGCACGTCGAGGCTATTGCTCGTAAACTTCACCATAAACTCAATTTAACATACACACTCATTACACGCTCTGAACGTGGCATGACATTATTTGATGGGAAGCTTTGCCACCATATTCCAACAGCCGCACGAGATGTATTTGATGTCACGGGGGCTGGCGATACCGTTATTGCCGTATTTACTACGTGCTTAAGCCGTGGGGATTCACCACTACTTGCCGCCCAAACTGCCAATAAAGCTGCGGGTGTTGTTGTCAGCAAAGTCGGTACGGCTACTGCCAGTTGGCAAGAAATCAAAGACTTTTAAATGCCTGATACGATCACCAACCCAAAAATAGCTATTGGCATCCCAGCACGCTTTGCATCGACGCGTTTTCCAGGTAAACCACTTGCTAATTTAGCAGGTAAACCCATGATTGTGCATGTTATCGAACGTGCCAAACAAGCCAATATCGGCCATGTGTTCATAGCTACCGATGATGAACGTATCGCATCGGTTGCGCGCGCTGCTGATTGCGATGTTTTCATGAGTCATACCGAGCACCAGAGTGGTAGCGAACGTTTGGCTGAAGCCGTGCTAGATATGGATTGTGATATTGTCATCAATGTACAAGGCGATGAGCCTTTAATTGATCCGCTGGCCATACAATCTGTTGCACAACCTTTTATAAACAATTCAAACCTTGAAATGGCAACACTGGCTCACCCCTTGTTACGCGATGAGGATTTGCATGATCCCAATGTTGTTAAAGTTGTTTGTAATGCCAAAGGTCATGCCATGTATTTTAGTCGTGCTGCCATACCCTTCCCACGCAAATTAGAATCATCCACGCCATT
>JAUZQS010000228.1 GCA_030950875.1 Mariprofundaceae bacterium
GTGGTTGATTGGCGTGTTATCTGCCAGTAAGTATTTGGCTGAACACATTGTAAAGAATCCATCTTGGCTTGAGTGGCCTCTGGCAAGTGAGCGTGGTGCTGTGGAGGTTGATTCTATATGTGGGCAGATCAATGCATTGCAAGGACGTGAAGATGAAGGGGAGTTATTAGCCGCTCTTGGACGCTTGATTGATCAGGCACGTGCTCAATGCGCATTGGCGATTGATGCGCATGAATGCAATTCCACAGTAATTGGAGGCAGGTTGGCAGATGTGGCGGATGCAGCGGTGCAAGCGTGTTTGCGCTCTGGCTTATTTCAACTAAAACTACCGCAGGATTTCCCTTTCGTAGCATTGGCACTGGGTAAACATGGTAGCCGCGAAATGGGCTTGGTATCTGATTTGGATATGGTGTTTGTTTTGGCTGGTAATCCAGATAGTGATATCAATGGACGTTCATCAAGAGAGTGGGCACAACGCTTGGGGCGTAGAATGATACGCCAGCTTACGGGAGTCCCCCCTTTTGGTGCAGGTTATGAATTCGATGCCCGTTTGCGGCCTTCTGGTAATAGTGGCGTATTGGTAACAACCTTGGATGGATTCCGTGATTACCAGCTCAATGAAGCCCATACATGGGAGCATCAGGCTTTATGTCGTGTGCGTGCTGTAACAGGTTCGGAAGACGTTAGAGACAAGGTAATGGTTGTTGTGCAAGAGGTGTTGGATAGCCCTCATGATGCAGGTTCACTTGCTATGGATGTGTTGGGAATGCGCCAGAAAATGTTGGATCATTTGGCGAGTAAATCATCAACACAGATAAATCTAAAACATGATGCGGGAGGCTTGGTTGATATTGAGTTTTTGGCTCAATACGCATGTTTGGCTTTTTCTACCCAGCAAGCGGGACATTATTCGACAGTTCAGAGTTTGTTAAGCTTACCAGATAGCTCGCCTAAAGTTTGGCAGGATGCAGGCGAGATGTTGGCAGATACGTATGTATTATATCGAGAAATGGAAAATGTTTTACGTGTTGAGCTTTGGCAATCGATTGGTAAATTAAGTGTGGATGCTCATGCACCGGAGTGGGAAACGATGCGCCGGCATACAGCCATGAAAAGCCCGCAAGATTTGCAAGAAACGATGCAGCAGGTGCACAGTTACTTCCACCAGCTACTGACTTAAACCATGCGTCTGTTACTGTAGAGCCACTTGCAAAACTCATGAGCGGCGATTGGCTTCCCCACTCCGGCGCATTTCCAGGGTGGAATTTCGATACATGGAACCACCATGCCCCTCATTCCATCCTGAAAATGCACTCGAAGTGGGATTGCCACTCATCCACCCAGAGTTTTGCAAGAGGCTCTGTAGCCAATATAAAAAATATTTGGATGTAAGGATGGTCATGGGATTGTATAAACAATCAGGTTCGGTACGCATGCTGGCTGTACAGGTGTTGGTACGTGTACTGGAAAAAAAGCATAAGGCAGACGTGGTTTTGGAGCAGTTGGGAGTGAACTTAGAGCCACGTGATCGAGGCTTATTACATGAGCTCGTCTTGGGTGTTTTAAGGCGTTTCTATTCCTTAGAAGCTGACTTTTCACGTTTCCTAAAACAAAAACCTGATAGTGAAGCACGTATGACGTTGCTCATTGGAACTTATCAACTAAGGCATATGCGTGTGCCCAGCCATGCTGCTGTATCTGAATGTGTGAATGTGATGAAATTATTGCAGCCCAAAGCTTCGGGGATGATCAATGCTGTGCTGCGCAAAGTTGCGGATAGTGAGCAGCCAAGCAAATTAAAACCGTATCAACGCGCTGAGCTCCCTAAGTGGATATATGCGATTTGGCGAGATGCTTGGGGTGCGGAAGTTGTGCAGAGCTTTTGTGCATCATTACAAGTCCAACCACGCTTATGTGTGGCAGTGTTTATGGATCGTGACACTTGGCTCAAGCAGGTGCATGCGATGGGGCTTGAGGCGGAAAAGGGCGAATTTTCAAGCTATGCAGTACTATTACCCACAGGAACAGATGTTCCCTCATTACCAGGTTTTGAAGAAGGTTTTTTTACAGTCATAGATCAAGCGGCTCAAATGGCCGTGTTGGCATTGGATGTCCCCGACCAAGGAACTATATTAGACTTGTGTGCTGCACCGGGTGGTAAAACATCCTTGTTAAACCATAGGTTCTCCAATGCAGATGTTTTAGCCGTAGAATTTAATGCCAAGCGTATGCCAAGGTTAAAGGAAAACTTAAAACGCTTAAATGCTGGTGATGTGAATATATTGCAAGCCAATGCTTTGAATTTACCACTGAGTGATGCTTGTGTGGATGGTATTGTGCTGGATGCACCATGTTCAGCATCAGGCATATTGCGCAGGCATCCCGATGCAAAATTTTTGCATGATAAGGATACTGTGGATGCTTTGGCCGCTGTGCAAAGAAATATGTTGAAAGAAGCCATGCGTGTTTTAAAAGTGGGTGGAAAGTTGGTTTATGCGGTGTGTTCGATACACCCACAGGAAAATGAGCATGTGCTTGAGGGTTATAGTATTGAGCAACGACGGCTTTATCCCTGTGATAGTCATGATGGTTTTTTCTGGGCGAATGTGACAAAATTGTAAGGTATTTATAAGTGAGGCGACTGCTGTCTCAAGACTGATTTCAATTTAAAATATGGAGTTGTAACACATGCATGATTGCCGTCCTTTATTAGAGAAAACGGATTTCCCTGCCATTCGGCGCGGAAAATTAACAACGTTGCAAGTTAATTTGGGTTATTTATGCAATCAGACATGTGTACATTGCCATGTTGATGCTGGGCCTCGGCGTAAAGAAATTATGCA
>JAUZQS010000229.1 GCA_030950875.1 Mariprofundaceae bacterium
CTGTTGCTCAATTGCTTTAAGTTGGCTTTTCATTTGTTGCCCTTGCTCAATCATATTAGCGCCCGTTATTTCACGGGCAGTTTCATCACCCGCTTTTTTGGCATCATCACATGCGGCCAACAGCAATGGTATAAATAGAATTAACAGCAATTTGTTCATAACGCACCTCTTCATCGCTTCTTACACTTTTGACTTAAACATATCCAGATTAAGCCGTTCCATTTTTCCCATCCAGATGGTGTGTTCAGTATGGTCTTTCAAGTCATCACCCGTATTGGCATGAATGAAAATAGTCAGCCCATTCCGATTTAGAGCCAACCACGGCACAACACTGCCAAAGAGCTCTGTTTGAAAGGCAAGCTGGCAGCTCCACTTAGGGTGCGGTCCAACTGGTTTTTTATGTTTGCGGCCTACGGATAGTTGAAATTTATCTCCTGCCTCATCGCAGAGTTTATCGGCCTGGTCAAAGCTTGTTTCATCATAATAAATATGTGCATGAAAAGATCTAATAACATGCATTTCAGGCGCTTGCATATGTTGAAATATTATTCCAACTGCTTACCGTAATTTTTCTCGCCGCTCCAAAGCCACCAATCCATTGAACATGTGAGGGAACAATGCAAAAAATTCTAAAATCATCAAAAGAGAAAAGCTGCTCGGCATCTGGACTATGTTTTAAGTAGGCCTGTTTCACAATCTCAGACTCTGTATCTGATATAGCTATGATGTTTCCCTGAATACTTAGACGCGGCAAACTTAATGGCGAACTGTCCAGATTTTCAGGCGTGCAAACCATAAATCCAACGGCACTATTGCCAGTAATATTTTTTGTATGCCGCGCAAGTGTCGATAAGTGCAAAACAATATTGCCTTGATAAACTACAAAAGGTGCCATCGACACCTCAGGGCCATGCTCGCCCATTGAGGCAAGGAATCCACTATGGCATTGGTGCAGTAGTAATGGAACGCCCTTTTGCCAGTCATCCGTCATTACATTTTATACTGGCGCTGTAAATCACGTTTGATATCCTTTTCTTTTTTATCCCGTCGTTTATCGTGATCTTTTTTACCACGTGCCAAGCCTACTAGAAGCTTGGCATAGCCACGCTCATTAAAATACATTTTTAAGGGCACCAGCGTTAGACCTTTTTCTTTCAATTTCCCCACCAGTTTCATTTGTTCTTTTTTATGCATCAATAATTGACGCGAACGCGCTGGATCCGAGGGGTTATTCATATATGCAGGTTTATATGGACTGATATGACAGCCAATCAAAAGTAATTTATCGGTTCGAATCAAGCAGTGAGCCTCAGCAAGGTTCGCCAAGCCGGAGCGAATTGATTTCACCTCCGGACCAGACAACACCATGCCAACCTCATAAGTATCCAGAATATGATATTCATGCCGCGCTCGACGATTCAAAATAGCCATGCCGCGATGCTATATTTTGCATATCGTCTCGTCAGTTAAAATCATTGCGACAATAAAAAAGGCGGCCCAAGGGCCGCCTTTTACAAGTCAATTAAACGAGCGGTTAAATTAAGATATCGACTTCAAAAAAGCGATAATTGCATCGCCTTTTTTACCACACATTTTTTGTGGTGGCATTTTAGTTTTCGCTTTAGGATTGCCCGTGAACTCTTTAATTGCAACCTTAGAATTACAAATCCACTTCCGAAGATGAGCTTCATCCCAGATCCAGTTAGCATTTTTCAATGCTTTAGAATGCCTTTTAAAACCAGATTTCCCTGCTTCCCTGCCAAAAACACCTTTAAGGTGAGGTCCAACTTTGTCTTTCATCGTAAAGTTATGACAAGTTTTACACTTACTTTCTGGGCCAGCAACAGCTTCCGTCGCAATAAAACCAGCCATCATAAACGTCGTTGCAGCTACAATCATTAATGCCTTTTTCATACCCTTCCCCTCAATCATTCATAAATCAGCAATTCAGTCTTACTTCCCCATTCCAACAGCAACATGAAATGCATATTCCTTAAACAAAAAAAAGGCACCCCTAAGGATGCCTTTACAATTATTTACTTAGAAAAGACTTCGTCAGCCAATTCTTGGTAAGTAAACTTCCCAGCCTCGACTCTCTTCTTAATCAATCTTTTGTATTGTCCACTCATTATTTTAGCTTTTTTATGGTATTTCTTGTAATTCGGATTACATGGGTTACCTGCAATATGTCTATCAGCAGGTGCAAAACCACCAGCCCATACTTTTGCCAATGTCGCTGCATCGCCATAGGCTGCTTGAATATGTTTAAATGATGGGCCAACCGAATTTTTATTTACTTTGTGACAGGCTTTACATTTATTCGTCAAGCCGCCAGCAACAGCTTCTGTTGCAACAACACCAGTCACCATAAATGCAGTTGCTGCTGCAATCATTAATATTTTTTTCATAAATAACTCCTCCTCGAGAATTTGAAGCGTCTTGCTACCGCAATTCCGCCACTGGTGCAACTCTATCATGTCACACAATGACAGACAGACGAAGATTTTCCCCCTAGAGGTGGAATCAATGCTCTTTCTGGCTTGAAACTATGAACTGCAATCCTTTCTCAGCACATTCAACCCGCACTTGTGAACCCATACCAGCTTCTCCAGAAACTATCAGTCGAGCCAAAGGCGTTTCCATGGCTTGTTGAATAAAGCGTTTCATCGGCCTTGCACCATATACAGGATCATAGCCTTCTTCTGCCAAATATCGCATCGCATCATCACTCACAGACATCACCACTTGCTGACTTGCCAAACGCTGCTGCAATTGCAACACAAACAAAGACGCAATTTTTTCAACATCTTGCAAAGAAAGTGGCTTAAACAACACGATATCATCGACGCGATTTAAAAATTCTGGCCGGAAATTTGTACGCAAAAGAGCCATCACCTGTTCACGGCATTCCTCGGTAATCTTTCCTTGCTCAGAAACACTCGCCAACAACGCATCACTGCCCATATTACTGGTCATCATCACCACAGTTTCTTTAAAACTCACAGTACGACCTTGGCTATCGGTCAAGCGTCCATCATCGAGCAATTGCAATAAAATATTAAACACATCGGGGTGGGCTTTCTCAATTTCATCAAATAACAATACGCAATAGGGCTTGCGGCGCACAGCCTCTGTTAACTGCCCCCCTTCTTCAAAACCAACATAGCCTGGAGGGGCTCCAATCAAGCGAGAAACCGAATGTTTCTCCATATATTCAGACATATCAATCCGCACCATAGCATCTTCTGAATCAAATAATTGATTCGCCAAGGTTCGAGCTAGCTCTGTCTTACCAACCCCCGTTGGCCCTAAAAATATAAACGAGCCAATCGGACGATTCGGATCTTTAATCCCAGCCCTTGCCCGTAAAACGGCATCGGCAACTTTCTGCACTGCTTCATCTTGTCCGATGACGCGATCATGCAAAGCATCACCCAAACGCAATAGTTTTTCGCGTTCCCCTTCCATCAAACGCGTTACAGGAATGCCAGTCCAACGCGCCACAACTTGAGCAATTTCTTCTTCAGTGACTTCTTCCTGCAACATTCCTGTCTCGGAATGCTCAATAGATTCAACTTCCGACAACTCTTTTTCCAATGCAGGCAATGTTCCATGCCTTAATTCGGCAACTTTATTCAAATCATACGCACGCTCTGCCGCTTCAATATCCAAACGAACCTGCTCAATAGACTCACGCAAAGATTGCACTTGTCCCAAGGCTTTCTTTTCAGCATCCCACTGAGCCTGCATGGTATCGCGCTGTTCTTTCAAATCGACGAGTTCCTGCTGCAATACTTTCAAACGCGCTTTACTGGCCTGATCTTTCTCTTTTCTCAATGCCGTTTCTTCAATTTCAAGGCGCATGGTTTTACGCGTCACCTCATCCAATTCGGCTGGCACTGAATCAATTTCAGTGCGAATAGAAGCACAGGCCTCATCCAATAAGTCAATGGCTTTATCGGGCAGAAAACGGTCGGCGATATAACGATCTGACAGCGTTGCCGCAGCCACAATCGCAGCATCTTGAATCCGTACAGCATGATGTAATTCAAAGCGTTCTTTTAGTCCGCGCAAAATCGAAATACTATCTTCTACATTTGGCGCATCGACCACCACAGGCTGAAAACGACGTTCCAAAGCCGCATCTTTTTCAATATACCGACGGTATTCATTAAGCGTGGTTGCGCCAATACAATGCAATTCGCCGCGTGCCAACATAGGCTTTAGCATATTACCCGCATCCGATGAACCTTCAGTCTTTCCCGCCCCAACAATGGTATGCAGTTCATCAATAAATAAAATAATCCTACCTTCGGCATCTTTAATTTCTTTAAGCACCGCTTTTAGGCGTTCTTCAAATTCGCCTCGGTATTTCGCGCCAGCCATCAACGATGTCATATCCAATGAAAAGATAGTGCGTTGTTTGAGGCCTTCAGGCACATCACCCGACAAAATCCGCTGCGCCAAACCTTCAGCAATGGCGGTTTTTCCCACTCCAGGCTCGCCAATCAATACAGGGTTATTTTTTGTTTTCCGCGATAAAATACGAATCACGCTGCGAATTTCCGCATCACGACCAATCACAGGATCAAGTTTTCCTGCCCGCGCCATATCGACTAAATCTGAGCCATACTTGGACAAAGCCTCATAACTGGCTTCTGGATCTTCCGTTGTTACCCTTTGCCTTCCACGCACTGCTTCGAGCGCTGTCATAAAACGTTCACGCGTCACTGCCAACTCTTTAAAAATTTTGCCCGCATCGGTTTTATCCACTTCCGATATCAAGACCAATAAAATATGTTCGACCGATATATACTCGTCGTTAAAGGCACGCATTTCGTCCTCAGCCTTGGCGAACAACTGTTGCAAACGCTGGGTTATGTATACTTTATTAGCTTCAGATGCGCCACCCGATACTTTAACGCGCTGGGCTAGAGCCTGTTGCACTTTGGCTTTTAATAGATCAGCCGAAACATCCAGCTTCTCCATTAAACGCGAAGCCAAACCATACTGCTGAGCAAGCAGCTCTAACAATAAATGCTCGCCATCAACTTCCTTATGCCCCAAACGCGCCGCTAATGTTTGTGCGGAGGCTAATGCTTCACGCACTTTTTGTGTCATCCGATTCATATCCATAGCATCTTTACCTCTCTGCCCTCTTTTATAGGGTCATGAGCCCTGCTTTTGCAAGTAGCTCAATGGTTATAGATTTAAGGGTCTGTTACTTCCACGACAATGACCGAAACATCCGCAATCCAAAAAGGATTGGAATTCGTAATTCCAACAAGCAAATCATCTGTATCTTGCAGGTTATTAAATGTGGCTTGAAACTCATGATTATTGATATTGTAACTTCTCTCCTGCCGCACCAAGGTTTCGACATCATCTTCTTTTGAGACGCGAAAGACAGCAAAGGTCAATGGCCCCAATGAATCAGAGAACAATGTAACCTTATAAATCCCCGCACGATTGGGTATATCAAAAAATTCGCGCAAATGCTGATAGGGTGCAAGGTGCACTTCACGGTAGTATAAATAATCTTCGTGCGGCTCAGTTCCTGCCATTGCGGGCATTGCCAGCAGGATAAATAGTGCGAAAAAACACCCGCGCATCATTCTTCTTTAAACGCCACATCATATTTATCACACAAATAGCGCATTTTATCTTTGGCTCGATCGCCAAAACCTAACCAGCGTCCTGCGCGTGTTTTAATATAATCATGACGTTCCAAGGCGGTGGTTAATAACTTTTGTTCAAATAATGCCACCTCTTTCTCGCCCTTGATTCCACTATCTGGCAATGCTTTCAACCATTGATCTAGCAAATCTCCAGAGCCACTTCCAATAGCCCCCGCAGACAACGAAGGCAAAGCTTCTATGCACGACTCATTGCATAACACCACCGCGCGCTCAATGACATTTTCTAGTTCTCGGACATTACCAGGCCAGCAATAATGCTGCATTTGCGCCATCGCGACATCGCTAAAACATGCAATGTTTTTTCCACACAAGACCGACTTCTGCAATAAAATACGCTCTGATAATAAGGGTAAATCGTCTAAGCGATCTATCAAAGGCGGCACATTAATCTCCACGACATGAATACGATAATATAAATCATCTCTGAATTCACCTTGCTGAACCAAGGCTTCCAAATCCATTTTGCTGGAACATACCAAACGCACATCCGAATGAATCGTGGACTCACCACCCAAACGAGAAAACTCGCCATGTTCCAACACGCGCAATAGTTTTGCTTGTACAGATAACGCCATGCCTGTCACTTCATCAAGGAATAACGTGCCGCCATTGGCGCATTCAAACCAGCCAAGCTTACGCTTATTCGCACCTGTAAAAGCACCTTTTTCATGACCAAATAACTCGGACTCTAAATGTTCCACATTCATCGAAGCACAGTTAATAGCAATAAATGGTTTGTCGGCGCGTGAGCTTTGCGCATGCAGACAACGTGCTACAAGCTCTTTCCCCACACCTGTTTCACCACGAATAAGCACCGTCGATGGCATAGGAGCCACCTGTTCAATCAACCTGTGCAAGTCTTGTATAACCTCAGAATCACCCAAAATATCTGAGCCCATGCGTGAATCCAAGGCTCGTTGCAATTCTTGCTCACGCAGAACCTGACTACGCACTTCCATGGCACGATCAATGCTATCTTTCACTTCATCTGGGTCAAAAGGCTTACCAAAAAAACCCAATGCACCATCTTGCTGGGCTCGCACTGCCAAATCATGTTGATCGTGACCTGTAATCACCACCACAGGTGTGTCTGGGCTTTCAACGCTCAAATTCGCTAGATACGCCATGCCAATTTCAGGGTTATCAGGCTCTGGCGGCAGTGCTAAATCCAAAACCACCAAATCCACACGGTTTTCAATCAGCGTCCGTTCAGCCATCTCAATATCACCAGCTTCCAGCACAAGGTAGTCCGACTTGAGCAATAAACGCAGGTTTAATCGATTAATATCATTATCATCTACAACTAGAATGGTACGTTGCGTTGCCATCATTGGCCTCCAGTTTCAGCTTTAGGCACATCCTTACACAGCGGCAAGGTGACATGAAAGATGCAACCCTTCCCCTCACCGTCACTATTGGCGGAAATTTTACCCCCATGAGCATGCATAATACGTTGACTCAAATAAAGCCCAATACCCAGTCCGTCATCTTTACTCGTTGAAAACATCTGAAATAAGCGGTGCTCTATAAAATATGTACTCATGCCATTGCCATAATCACGAACATCAACCTGTAAATAATCACCCTTTACTTGTGCTGATATATCTAATTTACCTTGTTTATTCATCGCTTGTACAGCATTGTCAAAAAGGTTCTCAAAGACACCTTGCAGCAGCAGTGCATCTGCCAACACTGGAGGCAAAGCAGGCAAATCGATATTCACATGCACAGATTCGGGCCAAAGCCGATCATCAACATGTTGTCGTAGCAAAGATGTTATATCACATACCTTTAATTTTGGATGAATCGGAGCATTGGGATCGGACATGCGCTGCATGACTGTTTGCATTCGCCCTACAACCTTCCGAATTGAGCCAACCAAGGTTATCAGATCACTTTTTTCCAATTTCCCAGCTTCCAAATGGTGCGCTAAAAAAGCCAAGTCATGCAGCCGGTTTTTCATATCATGGGAGTGCAACTGCCCTGTAATTCTGCTTATCGAATCAAGGCGTGCTAGCTGCGATTGTTGGTGGGATAAACGTGCATGTTCCAAGCTCATGGCTGCGAATCGCGCTAAATGTTCCAAACTCTGATATTCATCATGATCCGTCGCCCACCCATCCAAGCGTGGACTTAAATGCAACCATGCCATGCCTTCACGATAGTTAATCGGCAATACCAATTCATAATCAGCACATGGAATACCAGCAGCAGCAGGTGGCAGTGGTGCTGAAGCAGGATAACAAAACACCGCTCCCTTACCTTCATAATCGCGTTCATCCAAAACCACTGTGCTACGATGACAAATCGCTGCAATTCGCTCCAACAAAGCGTATTCAACATACTCTTGCGGTAATTCTGCCAAATCACCTGCCCCCAATTGTTGGATTGTTTCAAGAGTATCAAGCTGCCGATGGAAAAGTGCTCGATCAATCAAGTGTTGCAAGCGCTGCACAATAGGCGAGAAAAATACTGCCGCCGCCAAACCAGCCAAGGCCATTGCCCACATGGATGCTGCCCTGCCTGTTACAGCGTAAATTAGCGCTTCAGCCAACATCAACACCACCACAAATAGCGATAAAGTCGCAAGACTGGCAAAGAAATATGCCGCCGAATGTAGCAATCGCCGCAACGAAAAAAACATTTTGCGGCGAAACCGAGGCTGATTAACCGATGAAATCAGCCAACTCCAGTGTTTCCCACGCAGATGCAAAAGCAATCATCGTTTCACGTAACGCTCGCACATCATCATTGTGCAATGAAGTCAGCGGTAAACGTAACCCTCCAGACATCCAGCCCATCAGCTCACATGCTGCTTTCACAGGAATCGGGTTACTTTGCACAAACATCGCATCGCTTAGATTCTGCAAGGCAAAGTGTGCTTTTCGAGCCGTTTCCAAATCCCCTCCTGCCATATTCGTAGTTAATGCCTTCATTGTTTTCGGCGCAATATTGGATACCACAGAAATCACGCCATGTCCGCCCAGTCCCATAAAAGGTAACACAGTTGCATCATCACCCGAATAAAACTCAAAGCCATCTCCACATGCCATCATGGTGCAAGTCAACTGTGATAAATCGGCCGTCGCATCTTTAATCCCGATAATATTATTACACTGCGATAATCGTGCGACCGTCTCAGGAGACAAATTAGAATTGGTGCGCCCTGGCACATTGTACAAGATTTGAGGTAGGTGAACGGCATTGGCAACAGCCTTATAATGCTGATAAATACCTTCCTGCATGGGTTTGTTATAATAAGGAGAAATTAATAGCGCCGCATCAGCACCCAGCTGCTTGGCCGCCTGCGTCAGAGCAATGGATTCTGCAGTGTTATTGCTTCCTGTTCCTGCAATCACTGGCACACGCCCTGCCACATGTTGCACCGTCAGCTCAATAAGGCTTTTGTGTTCCTCAAAGGATAAAGTTGCAGCTTCACCCGTAGTTCCCGCTGGAACTACACCATCCACACCTGCTGCAATTTGCCGATCC
Source organism: Mariprofundaceae bacterium (assembly GCA_030950875.1). GTDB lineage: Bacteria > Pseudomonadota > Zetaproteobacteria > Mariprofundales > Mariprofundaceae. The sequence goes on from JAUZQS010000229.1 coordinate 9,192, forward strand.
AAGTGAGCGCAATAAGCATCTTTATCAATGCAACTGCGTCCATCCGCATCAATTTTAAAAGGCGTAACCAACGCCGTCATAACACCATGAAACATACACACCTCTTTATTCAATACTATAAAAACAAGCGTACTATAACCCTAAGACGGCAAGCGTCACAAACGTTTATCCCATAACCTCATAATCCACCACAACCCGACTAACCGCTGCTGCCTTAACCAAAGGTATCACCGCCTGGTGCTCTGGATGGTTTTGATAAGCAGTCAAAGCATCATGGCTTTCCAATTCTGAATACAACACAACATCAGCAGATTGTTCGCTATT
>JAUZQS010000023.1 GCA_030950875.1 Mariprofundaceae bacterium
CTCTTCAAAAACAGCTTGCCAATGCGCTGAAACTTTATTGGGTGAATCCAACCATTGCTCATACAAAGCCTCAAGCCAAGCTCCTCCTGCTGCAAAAAGTTCTTCCGAATCATTCAGTAATTTTCCAGATTTTTCTTCAGGATTTTTGCTCACACACCCTCCCTGATATTACTCTAAACTAACATGTCCTAATTTATACTATATTGATAACATCGCTATAGACAAGCAACATTGATGCCTACCCATAAGTCTATCTCAAACAATGGCGCTTACACACATAAATACCTCAGCCATATTTTAAATGATACCAAAACAACCCCAAGTACTCATGCAAGGCTTGTCCTGAATCAGAAAACACCGTCCAACGCGGCACATAACTACGCAAATCATATTGCCGTTGTGACGTTAAGTAATCCGTAGGGGCAGGAATCACCTTAAAGCCTTGCGATTCAAAACACCACACTGAGCGTGGCATATGCCATGCAGATGTGACTAAAACAATATTTTTAATACCTTTCTTGGCTAAAATAGCCTTCATATAAACAGCATTTTGCCAAGTATTATTCGCATATGACTCAGCAAATACTTTATTTTCAGCAACGCCCAGGCGTATCAACCAACGCCGCATCACATCACCTTCAGCAGCATCGCCCTCTACAAGCGGTTTTCCTCCTGTACTATAAACATTCAAGCCAGTCTGTTTGGCTACATGCGCAGCATACAAAGTGCGCATCATGGCATAGCTTCTTAATTCATCTGACCCACCATATTCAGGGGCATTCGCATAGATACCACCACCCAATAAAACAATCGCGCTATGCTCAAGCTTCGCATTATTTAATTGTAATGCTGGGTATTTAAATTCCAAAGGTTTGCTCAAAGCATCCCGTACAGGCTCGGTTGATAAACCCCAAAACATCAATAAGCACACAACAACAACACTACGCCCCCAATATCGCTTCCAAAACAACACTCCTATAAGGGCTAATAAAATCAACCCTCCTGGAGGCAGTAATAACTGCGAAATAACCTTCGATGCCAGCAACATAAACCCTCCATAACACGACCATATCCTGCCCAAACAACGAGCCGACATCAAACTTGAATACCTTACAAAAATACTCAACTATTTATTAATATTGCTCAAATACTAGAGAAGCGTATCATGCGGTTTCATTAAATTATATACGGAGTCACCATGTTGCATTTCAGACGTTTTCCTGACGCTTCTTTTAGCGAAAAAATTCTTGATACCATGTTTTTAATTACTATTGGCATTGGTTATATGTTTGCTTTATTAAATCTATATTACACCCATGAAGGTCGCGATGGTATAGAAGGTTTATCTGTTCAAGATGTTATGTTGGCATACCATGGCAGTCACAATCAAACACGCCTAGGCGCAGCCATCAATGGCCCTATGGCGCCCAACCTTCCAAATAAAGCTGCCAAAATCACTATTTTAGATTGGATTGCGCATGGTGCAACAAAACCAGAGTTTGAAGCCAAGGTAAACCCTATTTTACAAAATAATTGTGTTATGTGCCATTCCGCGGCGAGCGGCATTAGTGGCATCCCACATTTCGACTCCTATGAAAAGGTACTTGCACTTACCGCAACGGATACGGGCGCGACCATTCCAGCTCTGGTTCGCGTATCCCACATTCATTTGTTTGGCATTGCTTTTATTCTCTTTCTAATCGGGCGCATTTTCATCTTATGTGAGCTACCTATCATGTTTAAACGCATTGTTGTTGCTGCACCATTCTTTTTTCTTCTTCTAGATATTAGTTCCTGGTTTATCACCAAAATCATTCCAGATTTTGCCTATGTGGTGATTGGTGCTGGTGCCGTAGTTGGTATCACCTTTGCGATGCAATTGTTTATCAGTCTTTATCAAATGTGGATCTACAAACCTAAGACGACCGATGACATCGAATAAACACCCGCGCAACGTAAAATTTTCACCTTACACAAAACACAAATAAGGTCTTGGATAGACCTATTAAAGGAGACGCAAAATGAAAAAAACGATCGCAGCATCTATCACGCTTGCAGTCTTTGCATTGACATCACAAACAGCGATGGCAGGCAATGATATTAATGCAAAAAAAATCTTCAGTAAAAAATGCAAAATGTGCCATAGCCTTACAAGAAAGAAATTTGGACCTGCATTTAAAGACATGAATAAGGATCCAGAAGTATTGTTAACAACTATCACCAATGGTCGGAAGGCAATGCCAAAATTTAATAAAAAACTTTCCAGTGATGAAATTGCTGCTATGGTAAGCTTTATTCAATCGCAATAGGTTGCAAAACCTTGCACAAAATAGTTTCTGGGGAGGAATGATATGTTGAAGAAAATTCTAGTCACAGCAGTGCTAATAGCGTTGCCTTTTGGTGCTGCACAAGCATCGGATGATACACCCAATGGTAAAAAAATCTACGCCAACAACTGTGCAAGCTGTCATGGTGCCGATGGCACTGTCAGTAAATTTGGTAAAGATTTAAAACCATTTCCAGCACGCAATCACCGTGCAATGGCACAGGTAGTAAGTCGTGATGAAATGCGTCGTATCATCACATATGGCGTACACGGTACAGGCATGAGATCAAAGAAATATAAACTTGACCCTCTGCAAATCGAAGCTGTCATTGATTATATCAAAACTTTTCATTACAAACCAAATCTTGCCAATGGCAAGAAACGTTACAAACAGGTTTGTATCAGCTGCCACGGTGTTGATGGTCGGGGGCAAACGGGCTTGGGTGCTACCAATCTTGTATATTCTAAACAGGACTTAAAAAGCATTGTACACACCATGCGCCACGGTCGTCCTGGTACAATGATGAAATCCAATCAGCACCAGTTAAGCAATGCTGATATTAATGATATCGCACATTATCTTTTATCATTACGCTACAATGCTAACTTTAAAAATGGTGCAAAAATCTATGCTAAAAATTGCAAATCTTGCCATGCTACGCCGAAGGATATTAAGCTCATTGGTAATGCTGCACGAAAACTTACTATTGCAGATTTAAGTGATCAATTGCTTGATTTGCGCATTCGGCATGGTCGTCATATCGAGCGTGCAGGTAAAGGTATTACGAAACTTTCATCGGATAGCCTGAAAGACCTTTTGGCCTATATTCGTCAATAGATTCATCTCGCAATAAACTGAAAAGGCTGCTGATTTTAAATGATCAGGAGCCTTTTTTTATTTCAAGCACACGCTCAAACTATAACACGTAATCAGAAATATCGTTGGTAAGTTTTTCACCAACTCGCAACATCAGAGATTCACTTTCCGCTTCTACCATCACACGTAACTTGGGCTCAGTTCCCGACATACGCACACTCACGCGACCAGACTCACCCAACGCCAGTTCTGCATCATGAAGTAAACCTTGAATCACTTTA
>JAUZQS010000230.1 GCA_030950875.1 Mariprofundaceae bacterium
GCCAAACGTGCATTACCATTGGCTGTAAGTGCGCCTTCACATACGCCGTTGATGCAAGATGCGGCGAATGCCATGCAAGAAAAGCTATCTCAAACAACATTGCATACGCCTTTGTGTCCAGTATGGAGCAATGCGCGAGCTGTGGCATTGCGTGATATTGAAGATATTCGTGCGGCTTTGGTAGAGCAACTGGTTTCTCCTGTACGTTGGACAGAAACCATTCAAGCGATGCGTGCAGCAGGAATTACATCGGCAGTTGAAATGGGGCCAGGTAAAGTGTTGTCTGGTTTGGTTCGTCGCGTGGATAAAGAACTAACTGTAGCATCAGTATTAACATCGGACTTGATGGATAAGGCGGTAAATCATGAGTGATAATAGACCCGTTGCAATTGTTACAGGTGCAAGCCGTGGTATTGGCTTTGCGATTGCAGAGAAATTGGCTCAGGCAGGCTATGACTTGGCGATTTGTGCGACACGTGAAACAACTGTAAATGCAGCTGCTGAGAAATTATTACTATGTGGTGGTCAAGTTTCTGCGCATGTGGTGAATGTAACCGATGCAGATGCGGTGAAAGCATTTGTACAGGGTGTGGTAAAGCAATTTGGACGCTTGGATGTTTTGGTGAATAATGCAGGGATTACCAAAGATGGGCTTTCGATGCGTATGAAGGTAGATGACTGGAAGTCTGTGATTGATACAAATTTATCGTCGGTATTTTATGCTTCACAAGCTGTGTTAAAGCCAATGATGAAGGCCAGATTTGGGCGTATTATTAATATTTCCTCAGTGGTTGCTTCCATGGGCAATGCTGGTCAGTTGAATTATTGTGCATCCAAGGGCGGTATTGATGCCATGACACGTTCGTTGGCAAAAGAAGTGGGCTCACGTAATATTACTGTGAATGCCATTGCACCGGGTTTTATTGCTACCGATATGACGGCTGACTTGGGTGAGGATGCGCATGCGTCATTAACAAACCAGATTCCTTTGGGGCGCTTGGGTGAGCCAGAGGATGTTGCTTCTGCAGTATTGTTTTTAGCAGCAGAATCAGGCGCTTACATTACAGGGCAAGTTTTACATATCAATGGTGGTATGTATATGTAGGAATGATTGCTATTGTAAGCAATTATTTTGATGATGTTTCTTGACAGTGCTTAGAACGATGTTTAGAAGCCACATCATATTCGATAGGGAGGACTTATATGTCTGCAGAGATTGAAACTAAAATTATTAAGATTGTTGCTGATCAACTAAACGTTGATGAAAGCGAAATCAATTCTGATTCATCATTTGTTGATGATTTGGGTGCTGATTCATTGGATACAGTTGAATTGGTTATGGCGTTCGAAGAAGAATTCGGCGTTGAGATTCCAGATGATGATGCTGAAAAAATTCAAAGCGTACAAAACGCTATCGATTACGTAGCTGCTAAGGCTGAGTAATTATGACACAACGCGTTGTTGTCACTGGCGTGGGTTTAGTTACACCACTCGGTACTGGCACGGATAAAACATGGCAAAACCTTATTGCTGGAAAATCTGGCATAGGTCGTATTACGCATTTTGATGCGGAAGCGGCGGGCATGGCTTGTACCATTGCTGGCGAAGTTCGTGATTTTGATGTGAACGCGTTTATTAATCGGAAAGATGCACGTAAAATGGATACATTCATCCATTATGGTGTAGCTGCAGCGCAAATGGCACTGGAGCAATCTGGTTTAGAAATTACCGAAGAAAACGCCATGCGTGTGGGTGTAGGCATTGGCTCAGGGATTGGTGGCATGCCTGCTATTGAAAAAACCTTGCGTGCATATGATAAAGGTGGAGCTCGTAAAATATCTCCATTCTTCATTCCTATGACTATTATCAATATGGTATCGGGCTGGGTATCCATGCGAACGGGTGCAAAAGGGCCAAATGTTGCAACGGTAACAGCCTGTGCAACGGGAACCCATGCTATTGGTGATGCATTCGAAATGATTGTCCGTGGTGATGTTGATGCCATGTTGGCGGGTGGCACGGAAGGCTGTATTTGTGAGTTGGCTGTGGGTGGTTTTTCAGCAGCCAGAGCATTATCTACACGCAATGATGAGCCTGAGAGGGCTTCACGTCCTTGGGATACAGATCGTGATGGGTTTGTGATGGGTGAGGGCGCGGGTGTATTAATGCTTGAGTCTCTTGAAACTGCGCAGGCACGTGGTGCGAATATTCTTGCTGAAGTGGTTGGTTATGGCATGTCTGCTGATGCTTATCATATTACATCACCAGCACCAGAAGGTGAGGGTGGTTCACGTTGTATGTTAGCAGCACTAAAACGTGCGAAATTGAATCCTGAAGATGTTGATTATATTAACGCCCATGGTACTTCAACCCCCATGGGTGATATTTGTGAAACGCAAGGTATCCAAGCCGCTTTTGGTAACCATGCATCTAAATTAATGGTGTCTTCCAGTAAATCAATGACAGGGCACTTATTGGGTGCTGCGGGTGGTATTGAAGCTGCTTTTTCAGTCTTGGCTGTTCACAACGGCATTATTCCTCCAACGATTAATTTGGATAATCAAGATTCTGCATGTCCTTTGGACTATGTGCCAAATACAGCGCGCGAAGTCGCCATTGATGTGGCTGTGTCGAATTCCTTCGGTTTTGGTGGAACCAATGCAACGGTTATCGTCCGAAAGTTCAATTAATTTAAGCAAAGATACAAATATTTCCCTTTTTACACGGACTTTAAAAAGAACACTTCATGCAAATGAAGTGTTCTTTTCATTTAAAGAGAAGTTTTGCGCAATCCTTGAGGATCCAAAGGATAATGGTAAACATTTTTTAGTTTCCCAAGCTGGTGCGTCATCATGGTTAAAGCAGGGTGAGGATGCTGAAGCCTTCTTTAAAGCTTGGAAGCAACGCATCCAGCCTGCTTGTTGTGATTTTCCAGCTGTTCAACAGTTAATTTATGCCTCGTATGAGGTTTGCGGCGTGTTGGAAAGTTTACCATCGCCCAAAACACCATCGCCGAATGGTTTGTTGTGGTTGCATGAACCTGAGTGGAGTATTTGTTTTGATAGTGCATCAAACATGGTTTACTTGGCATCACGTATTAGCGAAGAACAACTCGATGACATTGAATACTTATTGGATCATACGAGTTGTAGTGATGCATCGGATAAATTTGTCACATCCGATGTTTATGAAACCTCAGATGATTATTGTGAAGCGGTAGAAAGGGTAAAGTCTTATATTCGTGCAGGTGATGTTTTTCAGGCCAATATTGCTCGTTTTTGGCACATGCCCTTTGCCAAGCAGCAATTAATTAAGCTTTATCAACACTTGCGCCATGTTAATCCAGCTCCCTTCTCATGCTTTCTTTGTGCTGATGATTTAACGATTGTTTCAGCCTCTCCAGAGCGACTATTTTCATTGTCTTCGGATGGGATTGCAGAAACGCGTCCGATTGCAGGAACTCGGCGGCGCAGTGAGGGTGATGAAGATGTTTTATTGCGTGATGAATTATTACTCTCAGATAAGGAATGTGCTGAACATATCATGCTGGTGGATTTAGAGCGTAATGATTTGGGGCATGTTTGTGTGCCTGGTAGTGTTGAAGTGAATGAACATATGACTATCGAACAATATGCTACCGTGCAACATATTGTCTCCAATGTTCGCGGACGACTGGCTGAAGGGTATGATGTGGTGGATTTGTTTCAAGCGATGTTCCCTGGCGGAACGATTACAGGCTGTCCAAAGGTTCGCTGTATGGAAATTATTCATGCGTTAGAGCATGAAGCACGCGGGCCTTATACTGGCAGTGTTGGTTATGTCGGATGGGATGGAAGTGCCGATATGAATATTTTGATTCGCACATTTTGGCATGATGGCGACGAACTACATTGGGCTGCGGGTGCTGGTATTGTGGCAGATTCAGAGCCTGAAAAGGAGCGG
>JAUZQS010000231.1 GCA_030950875.1 Mariprofundaceae bacterium
CTTGGTTTTGTCATGTTATTGATGTTATTTTTGCTTTCAAAGGCCATGCCGACTTTTCCTCCTGTGGTGCAGGACTGGTTGCTTTTATTAAGTCCTTTATCTCATTACCAGTCTATGTTGCGTGGCTTGATACGTTTATCCGATGTGATGTTCTTTGTGGCTATGAGCGGTCTATTTTTAACTTTAACATGGTTTGAACTGGAACGTCGGAGGTGGCGTTAATGAGCAACAAGGCTGATTCGATAGATCAGCGAAAAATAATGCGCCGTTCAGCATGGATGCGTGTGTTGGTCGTGCTGTTGTTTGGCATATTGCTTTTTACCATTACAAATCTTTCACATTTGCGTAGCGATTGGACAGAGGATCAAATTTATAGTTTGTCCGACTCAACCAAGCAGGTGCTAGATGCCCTAGATGAGCCTTTGATGATTCGTGCTTACATTACATCCGATATGCCGCAACCGTACGGTCGTTTACAGGGCTTTATTGAAGATATGCTGCAATCGTATTATGAAGCAGGCCATGGCAAGGTGGGTTTTGATGTGATGGATCCAGCATCAGATGTAAATGTAATGGCTTCGCTTAAGGCATTGAACATTCCCAAGGTGCAAGTGCAGGTTGTGGAAAATGATCGTGCACAGGTGAAGCAGGGCTATTTGGCAATTGTATTGGAATACTTGGATCGCAAAGAAGTTATTTCGGTAGTACAAAGTGAAGAAGGCTTTGAATATTTACTGACAAAGAAAATCAAGAAACTAACCGGTAAAGGTCGTGTGAAGATTGGACTAACATCGGCTTTTGGTGCACATGGTCTGGGTGAATTACAGCGTTTTTCTACATGGATGAAAGATGACTATGAGTTTGTGTCAGTGGATTTAACAAAGGCAGGTGTGCCTGATGATGTGCGAGCTGTGATTGTTGATGGCATGACACAAGCGCCATCGAAGGCGTGGCGGTTTCGTTTGGATCAATTTCGCATGCATGGTGGCGGTGTTTGGGTGCTTGCAGGTAGTGCGCGACCATTATTATCAAAGGGTTTTGATGTACAAGCTGTTGATGCCGATGCCAATGACTGGGTGCATGACGATTTAAATATTTCTGTAGAATCAGGTTTGGTGATGGATAAACGGGCACAGCGTGTTGTGGTGCGTAATGGCATGTTTGAATCGCAAGTGGACTACCCTTTTGTACCCAATGTATTGGATTTGAATAAATCTCATGTAATTAGCCGAGGCCTAGAGTCAGTTTCCATACCCTTTGCATCACCATTATTGGCAGTGGATGGAAAAGCTCAGGTGCTCATGCAATCATCACCGTGGACGGCAGTACAAGATGGACCACCGTTTGATGTTTATCCTTTGATGGCGATCGATAAACGCTTTGAAGGCTTACAGCTAAAATCAGAAGTACTTGCGTTGGCACAGGAAGGTGCGATGACATCGGCATTTAAGAGCTTGCCTCAAGGCATGCAGGGGCCGCTATTAACGCATGTAGATTCAGGACGGTTGTTGGTAATCGGTTCTCCAGGCATGCTTGATGATGAGTTTATGGATGGTTCAGCACTTATTTTGGCATTGAATAGTTTGGACTGGTTGAGTTATGATGAAGCTTTGATTGAACTGCGCTCACGTGGCGTGACAGAACGACCTTTGGCAGCATTAAGCAGTGATGGCAAGCTAGTGTTTAAATTGTTGTGGTTATTTGCCTTGCCATTGCTAGTGCTATTATTCGGATTATGGCGTTGGTGGCAGTTAAGGCATCCCGTGGTGAACGGGTGAAAAAAACAGCCTGGGTGATATTATTCTTATCACTGTTATGGATGGTATTGTGGATGTGGCAGCAGCCATCGTCCCAATCGCAGCGCATGGCTATGCAGTCAAGTGTTGCCGTGAAAAGCATTGTGCAAATGATTATTCAGAAACATGGTGGTAAAAGGATTGTTCTGAAACTACAGCAAGGACAGTGGCGAATGGCGAATGGCGATTTAGCTGTGCAGGATGCGACGTTACGCTTGCTCGATGATTTAACCAGTATGCAAGTGATTCGGGTCGTGACACGAAAGTATGATTTTGATGCCGATTTAGGCTTGCTCAAGCGAGGCGTCAGCGTGCAATGTTTGGATGCACAAGGTGTCGTATTATTAGATGTAACAGTGGGCAAACAGGGTAGTGATTTACTTTCAACCTATATTCGCAGGGCTGATAGTGATGCCGTTGTCGCAGTGAACCGAACCTTGGTTTGGCAAGTTAAACGCAGTAAAAAAGCATGGAAAGCAACGGAGAAAGTAGAGCCATGACCGAGCTTATTTTGTTTGATTGCGATGGTACGCTGACCGACTCGAATATGGTGATTGTTCGATCTATTCAACAAGCTTTTGAAGATAATGCTTTATCTGCACCGAATACTATAGATGTTTTGGCCGCTTTGGGTATGTCTTTGGATGGCGTGGTTGAGGCTTTGTTACATAAGCAAAGCAATTATTCGAAAGAACTTGTAGCTGCGATTGCCAAGGCTTATCGTCAGCATTACTGCTCTTTTGAAAAGGATATTATTTTGTATCCAAGCGTTTTGGATGTTTTGAAAATATTAAAGCAGCGCGGTTATTGGATGGCGATTGTGACAGGAAAATCCAAAGATGGATTGGAGCGGGTTTTATCGCGTTTTGATTTGGAAACGTATTTTTATGCTTGGCGAACAGCAGATTGTTGTCATTCCAAGCCGCATCCTGCGATGGCACTGGAATGTATGGAAGAATTGGGCGTTAAGGCTGCGAATACAACCTTGGTGGGAGATTCGCATTTTGATATTCAGATGGCAAAAGCCGCAGGGATACGTGCTTTTGGGGTTTCTTTTGGCTCTGAAAACAGACAATTTTTATATGATGAAGGTGCGGATAAGGTATTGTATGCATTTGAGGAATTACTGGGTTATTTTCCATAAGACCTGGATCCTGCGTAACTATTCAGTATGTTTGTTGAAACATGCATTGAAGTGTCATGTCGAACGTAGTTGAGACATCTTTTGACGCAATGTCGATGAAAGATCCCTCGACTTCGCTCGGAATGACAGAACAAAGGCATCATGCTGAATATTTTTAGGTATGTTGAATAGTTACGATCCTGCAAGTGTTTGTGCCTGCAAACACTTGCAGGATCTAGGCAAGAGTATTGTGGGGCGTAATAAGTAGGCAGTTGATATTTGGAGGAAATGATGAAGAAAATCGTTAAATATAGTTTAAGTGTGTTGGCAGTCGTAGTTGTTTTATTGTTGATTGCACCATTTCTCTTGAATGTAGAAGATTATAAACAGCAAATTGAGCAACAAGTCGAGGATGCTACGGGACGCAGCTTGAAAATTGGAGGTTTGCAAGCCTCGTTGTTCCCTTGGGTTGGGATTACTTTGGATGATGTTGTGTTGGCAAACCGCCAAGGTTTTTCAGAGCGTGATTTTTTAAAGGTGAAGCACCTTGATGTACAGGTGGCTTTATTGCCATTGTTTAGTAAGAAGTTAGAAATTATTCGCTTTAAACTAGAAAAGCCAGAAATTTTTATGGAGCGTAATGCCAAAGGTGAAGGAAACTGGGAAGATTTATTGCCCGCCTCACCAGCATCGATAACTGCTATTTCAGGAACACCGAAAGGTGCATCGACTGTTATCAAACATGATGAAAAAAGCAGCTCGATTCTGGCTGCTTTGAGTGCAGAGTCTTTACAGCTTCATGATGGTAAGTTTATCTGGCAAGATGCCCAATCGGGTGTGCATATAGCCTTGACGGATGTACAAATGGAATTGGATGATGTGCAATTAGAACATCCTATTCGAATAAAGATTTCGGCGCGTTTGAATGGTGATAAGATTGATATGGATGCACAAGTAGGTCCTTTGGGCGACTTGGCAACATTGGATGTGAATAAGCTGCCCATCCAGTTATCGCTTAAGAGTGATGCCATTCGTTTAAAACCCTTTGCAGCATTGATTGGCTCTCTTCCTAATCAGTTGGGAGATATAAATAAAGCAAGTGTAATGTTGAATGCGCAATTAGAGCAACGCCCTGATGGGGTGCGTTTATCGACGGGTAAAGGCGCACTTTTGGCGGCAATGAATGTTGCATTGGATTGGAAAGTTGAAATGCCAAATGTAAATACTTTGCGCTTGAATCATATGGGGTTGGCTATTAATGATAAACCTTTATTTGTGATACAGGGTGATGTGAAACAGTTGAATAAAGCACCGCGTTATACGTTACGTATTCAGGGTGAAAACATTCAACGCACATGGTTGGAAGGCTTGTTGCCAGAGTTAAGTCAAATGTATGCGGCGCACCCTTCGCCATGGCAAACGTTGAAAGTGGGAGCTTCACTTGCAGGTACGACGGAACGCGTTGATTTACGGGATATGCAGGTGCTTCTGGATGGTGAAATTCTACAACTTTCAGGGAGTGTGGGATTTGCAACAGCGCCTAATATCCGCTTGCGTTTGGCAGCTAAAAGCTTGCACCTTGATCCCTGGCTGCCACAGCCAGCAGAAGCGCCTGTGAATAATTCTGCAGATGGTTCGTTGGCTAAGGCGAACGCATCAGGTGAGACGCAAGTAAATGAGCCAGTGAAGACTGCTGTTGAGCCTGATTTGCGTTTTTTAAAACCTTGGCATGTATCTATCCAACTGCAAGTTGAAAAACTATTTATGCGCGGTTTGGCGTTGAGTCACTTGCGTGGAACGCTGAAAGGTGAACGGGGCGTATTTACGCTTTCGCCTTTGGGTTTTAATTTGGCTGGAGGGCAGGTTCGAGAAAATGCCAGTATGAATGTAAATCATTACCCTGTGAGTTGGACTGAATCCATTCATATTTCAGAATTGAAACTGAAACCTGTTTTGCAAGCCCTAGCGGGCACAGACTTATTGGATGGTACGCTGCGATTGGATACTAATTTGAAAGCAACAGGATTGTTGCCAAAGGCTTCGATGGCTTCTTTGAGTGGTACAGGCCAGCTATCGTTACAAAATGGTCGGATAAAAGGCTTTGATGTTGCAGGCAGCTTGCGAAATTTATCTTCGCTAGGGTCACAAAAGTCAGCTGGCGAGGTATATACTGATTTTGCTCAACTACAGGCGAGCTTTAAAATTCGTCATGGGATTGTAAAAAATGATGATTTATTTTTGGCATCACCATTATTTCGTTTAACAGGCAAAGGTGTGGTTAATTTGCCTGCCTCGACACTTGATTACCATGTCCGCCCTAAACTGATAGGTTCATTGGTGGGACAAGGCGATACGTTAACGGTGCGTAAAGGCTTATCTGTACCATTGCATATTTATGGGCCGTTTGCATCGCCAAGTATTAAGCCTGAACTGGATGCAAAATCAGTTCTCGAAAATGTGGGTGGTTTAATGGGTAGCGGTGCTGGTGGCGTTGGTGGTGTGTTAGGCGGTATTGGGAACTTACTGAAGGGAAAAAAAGTACCCGCTTCTAAGCGTAAACCAGCTAAGATTAATCCAACATCACAACCTCTGACACCTGATCAACTAATACAGAAAAGTATTAAAGGGTTGTTGAGGTTTTAAGGGATAAGCAAGATGTTTGAACATGTAAGAATGCATCCAGATCGACCTCAAATTCGTCAGATTCGACGGGCTGTGGATATGTTGCGGCAGGGTGGCTTTGCCATTGTTCCTACTGAAACAACGTATGCGATGATGATGTTGCCACAAGCTTTACAGGCTCAAGATGCTGTCCGTAAGTTGCGTCAGTTGGATGATAAACATTTATGGTCTTTGGTGGTATCCGATTTATCACAGGCATCGAAGTATGTAAGTATGGATAATCAAGCCCATCGCATTTTGAAGCGTTGCTTGCCAGGGCCTTATACGTTTATTTTACCGGCCACGGGAACGTTACCCAAACGCGTATTTGGGAAACGTAAAGATATGGGTATTCGTATGCCGAGTCATAGGGTATGTTCAATGTTATTGGATGAACTAGGAGAGCCCTTATTGGCAACCTCGATGCAATTTTGCGATGAAGAATATATTGCAACCGACCCAGAGCAAATGCAGACATGTTGTAAGCATTTGCAAGGGGTATTGATGGATGCAGGCTGGGGTGGTATGACACCTACGACGATTGTTGATTTGTGTGATGATAGTGCAAACGTACTGCGTTTGGGTATGGGTGAATGGCCATTGAAGTAAGAAATAATGTAACTGTTCAGCTACAGCTATTTTATGGTTGTGCTGAATAGTTACGAAATAATGAAAGTTATTGATTGTAAATGAGCCGATTGCAAAAGTCGTGAGCGGTAATCTGCTTCCTCACTCTGGCGCATTTGCAAGAGGCTCTAATGTTAAGGAGAAAAAAATGATGAAAGAAGATGTGGTAGAACAAACGTTTTCTACTGAAATGACAGCTGAAGAGCGTAAGGGCGCAGCTTCATTGGCGAGTATTTTTGGGCTGCGTATGATGGGGTTATTTTTAATTCTACCCGTGTTCTCAACGTATGCACATGGCTTGGATGGTGCGTTAGAGAAGCCTTACTTGGTGGGTATCGCATTGGGTGCTTATGGCTTGACACAGGCTTTGTTACAAATTCCGTTTGGCATGATGTCAGATCGTTTTGGTCGCAAACCTGTCATTGCGGTAGGCATGCTTTTATTCGCAATAGGTAGTGTGATTGCTGCCATGGCGACATCGATTGAAGGTGTGTTATTAGGGCGTGTGATTCAAGGCTCTGGCGCAGTGGCAGCAGCTGTGATTGCTTTAGCGGCCGATTTAACCCGCGATGAACATCGTACCAAAGCGATGGCGACGATTGGTATTACGATTGGCATTTCTTTTGCTGTTTCTATGGTTTTAGGGCCTTTATTGAATAGCTGGGTGGGTGTATCAGGTATTTTCTGGTTAACAGCGGTATTGGCTTTGAGCTCAATATTGGTCTTGTATTTCATTGTTCCTAACCCAAAACAAACGATGCATCACAGCGATAGTGAAGTAACAACATCCATGTTTGGTCAAATTTTAAAACATAAAAGCTTATTGCGTTTGGATGTTGGGGTATTGATTTTACATGCCTGTTTAACAGCTATGTTTGTGGTACTACCTTTGGTTTTAGCAGATAAAAACCTGAATTTATTGGCCATGTCAGATCAGTGGAAGTTATATTTACCAGTCATGTTGGTTTCTTTTGTTTTAATGATTCCGTTGATTATTATTGCTGAGGCAAAACGAAAAATGAAACAGGTGTTTGTATTATCAATCAGCCTATTGATTGTTGCTTGTGTGATGTTGGCGGTTGGGCATGCATCGGTTGTTTTGATTGGCGTTGCTTTACTGATATTTTTTACGGGGTTTAACACTTTGGAAGCCAGTTTGCCGTCATTGGTTGCCAAATACGCACCGGCGGGCGCAAAAGGAACGGCTATTGGTGTGTTTAATACCAGTCAATTCTTTGGAGCTTTTGTTGGGGGTGTTCTGGGCGGGTTTATGTATCACCCAGATGTGCAAAATTATGCCATGGTATTTTGGGTCATTGCCGCGATGTTGATGGTATGGTTATTGATAGCGATGACAATGAAGCAACCGCCTTATTTAGAGTCACGTTCATTTCTGGTGCGGTTGGATAATGCAGAGCAGGCGCGTGATTTGGAGACTAGGGTTTTGGCAGTCGAAGGTGTTGTGGAGGCAGTGGTTATTATTGAAGAAACATCATTGTATTGTAAAGTTGATAACAAAGTTGTGGATGAGAAAATATTGTTTGCCGCGATAACAATGTCATAGTGGCGGTGTTTTTGCTAGTCTTGCTCTACGAGCCTACTGGTATTTGCTTGGGAATGATGATCTTAAGGAGTGAGGGATGAAAGGTTTTTTTGAGGGTGTTTTATGGAATTCGCGTTATGTCGTACTGCTAGCGGTTTGGTCATCGATTGTTGGGATGTTGTTGTTGTTCGTATTATCGGCTTTGGACATGGCAGCCTTAGCAATTGAATTTTTTAAAGTGATATTTATGGGTTTGGATAGGCCAGATTTTCATATTACTGTGGTTAGCCATGTGATTACAGCAGTGGATGATTTTTTGTTGGCGACGGTATTACTTATTTTTGCTCTGGGACTTTATGAGTTATTTATTTCTAAAATCGCTGCGGCGCATGGTGATGAACATGCCAATAATATTTTGATGATTAATAGCTTGGATGATTTAAAAGATCGTTTGGGAAAAGTAATCCTAATGATTTTGATTGTGGCATTTTTCAAGAATGTTTTACATGTTACCTTTGATGACCCATTGAATATTTTGTATATGGGTGCGGGTATTCTTATGGTTTCTTTAGCAAGTTACTTTAGCCATAAAGCTGGAGATAAACACTAAACATGCCAGCTGAGAAGAATGCATGGCCTGGGCGTGTGCTGGATGCTTTGCTTCTTGTGACAACGCTTGCGGCTGTTGGGGTTGGGCTATGGGATGAAGCACCTGAATGGGCAGATCCTGTGGTATTGCTATGTTTTTTTGCTTTTTTTGTTTGGCGTTGGTTGATTTCTATGGATCGACGTGGTTATTTGAAAGAAAACTGGCTTGATTTGGTATTGATTGTGTTATTGGCATCGCCATTTTTACGTCTATTTAGCGCATTGCGAGTGATGCGAATTTTGCCAGCTTTGCGTTTGGGAGCATTCTTGCGATCCAATCGTAAAAAAATCCTAAACGTTGTCATTGTTTCACAGGATAGCTTTCCTACTGCGATGGCGTTGATTTTTGGTGTTGTTTTTGTTTTTGGTATGACTTCTTTTCTTTTAGAACATGCTGCTAATCCACAGTTTGGTCAAATTTCGGATGGGCTTTGGTGGGCATTTGTGACATTAACGACAGTAGGTTATGGTGATATTGTACCAATAACGGATGCTGGTCGCATTGTCGGTGTCTTTACAATGATTTTTGGTATTAGTATTTATTCATTGATGATTGCGAATTTAACATTTTTTGTCGAAGAGTACGGACGCAAACGCCACATTGAGGAAGAAAATCGTAAAAAAGAAAATGCTGAGAAAAAGAAAATAGGCGAGACTAACGCTGAATAACTATGCTTCTTATAACGTTTTTAAAATGTTATCAATATCATGTAATAGCTTTTTACGTCCAAAAAGCAGCTTGAAATGACCACCTTTATGCTGCCGCCACAAATGCGCAGAACGAATACCAGACAATAACAAGGCTCGAATTTTATTGGTATTACTGTGTTGCCGGAGAATTTCAGATTTGCCATGGATGATGATACGTGGTTTTAAGGTGCTGACAGTATTACCATAGAGATCGGCAATGCCACCGATCACACTTTCATGATTAGGACTGCCAAAATAGTTGGCTTGTTTTTGAATGCGTTGCATGCCTGCAGCAATACTTTGTAACATGGCAGTATTTTTGTTGAGCTTCTTTTCAACGGCGATAATACTTGCGGTATACGCCATGATTGCTTTTGCTTGATCAACATTTTCACCAGAAAGTAAGTGTTTACTAAGAAGAAGACCTGCTTGTAAATGGCTACTGCCATCAAATAAAGCTTCAGGTTTTGTGCTGTTGGTGAACAGGCTATGAAGAAGGGTGTTAAAGTCATCGCTATCGCATATACCTTTACGGGCAATATCATCGACAAGTTTCGATGTTTGTATGAGGGCTGCGAGTGCAATGATACGCGTATGGGCATGGTCTGTAGCTGACATTGCCGCATTGTGGCGATATGAGAGCTTAGACTCAAGTGTTGGGCAAGGAGTGGTTGATGACAGTTTTTTTTGACACGGTACGTGCAGCTTTAATGGCATCAGATCCTGATCAAAAGATAAGTCTTACGCGGCTTGCTATGGGCAAGTCTGATGCCCTGAACAAAGCGTCTATTCAAGATTCTTTTGGCAGGCCTGTTGATGTTTATGCACCTGGGCGACCTGAAAAACCTAATTTGGTGCTTGGTGGGCAAGTGCCTAAACGTGCTATGGGTACGCTGGAAGGCAGAAAAACGATGATGCACGCTATTGCGCATATTGAGTTTAATGCCATTAACCTTGCTCTGGATGCAGTACAACGCTTTGATGATATGCCGTTGGCTTTTTATACTGACTGGATGCGTGTTGCTGCCGAAGAAGCCTATCATTTTGAGCTTATTCGTGCTCATTTACGGCATTTGGGTGGTGAATATGGTGATTATCCTGCGCATAACGGCTTATGGGAAATGGCAGAAACAACCGCGCATGATGTCTTGGATCGCATGGCATTGGTTCCCAGAGTGTTAGAAGCGCGTGGTTTGGATGTAACCCCAGGTATTCAGAAAAAATTTATCAATGTAGGTGATACTCATGCAGCCACATTGTTGGATATTATTTTTAAGGATGAGATTGGACATGTTGAAATTGGTTCACGTTGGTTTCGTTATGTATGTAAACAACGCCATATGAAACCGACGGAAACATTTTTTAGGCTGGTTGCACAATACTTTCCAAAAGGCATTGGTGGTGTTTTAAATTTGGATGCACGCGAGCAGGCAGGCTTTTCAGAGGCCGAGATAAAGATACTTTTAGCTGAATAATGCGGGTTAGCATGTCATACTTGGTCACATTACTGTCATAATGATGACATAAAAGAAAATTAAAATACGCTCCATTGAAACCGTGGAAGGCACGGGAGAGGAGAATGATATGCAATTGAACTGTGAAACATTAAGTCGTGAAGCCCGTAATGACTTGGAAATTCTACAATGGATGAGTGAGCGTAATGCTCATATACCTGTATCTGATTTAGCATTTTTGTTGGATATTCCAGAACATGAACATTTGCATAATGCGATGGCTGACTTCGACTATCCGTATGATGC
>JAUZQS010000232.1 GCA_030950875.1 Mariprofundaceae bacterium
CGCCAAACGTTCAACCATATAAACCGAACGATGACGACCACCACTACAACCTATCGCCAGTGTAAAATATCGTTTTCGTTCACGTTTTAATTTTGGCCATACAAACAATAACCACTGACGCAGTTTTTCCTCGGCCTCTGCGACTTCTGGGTAAGCATTAAAAAATTCACAAACATCTTCATCTTGCCCCGTTTGTCGTGCCAATAAGGGCTGGTAATGCGGGTTTGGCAAAAAACGCAAATCAATCACCATATCAGCTTCACTGGGCAGCCCTCGCTGATAACTAAAAGACATGAACGAACATGATAAACTGTCTTCGTCCGTTACATTTTCACTCCGCTCACGCCAAAAGGACTCTACCAAATCCGCTAGCTCATAGGGGTTTAATGTTGTGCTATCCAAAACCAAGTCAGCCATCTCTTTTAATGGGCTTAAAGCCTCGCGTTCCGCTGCCAAGGCAGACTCTAAACTAGAACCTTTTGGCTGTTGTGCGCGAAAGGGATGTTTGCGGCGCAATGTTGAAAATCGACGTTGTAAAATTTCGCTGGAGGCATCCATAAATAACATGCCCCATTCACCTTGCTTACGCACTGTTGCCAACATTTCAATTAAACTATCAGGTTCCATGCTGCTGCGAATATCCATACACACGGCTGCATGTTCATGCCGCACATGCTCCGCCCATGTCGGCAACATGGCTGCCGGCAAATTATCTGTACAAAAAAAACCTAAATCTTCCAAGGCATGCAATGCTGTGCTTTTACCTGCCCCAGATAAGCCACTAATCATCAATAACATTAGTGCTCGCCTGTCCCTGGTGTTTCACCACCATGCCGAATTCGATCTTCCAAAGCCTCTATAAAATCTTGATTACTGTTAATCCCGCGTTGTTTTAAAAGCTGATTACGCGTCGCAACTTCAATAATAATTGCCAAAGACCGTCCAGGACGAATAGGAATTCGCACCCGTGGCAAATCCACTTTATGAATACAAACCATATCATTCGCTGACATCACACGGTCATCTTCCTTCATGTTTTCCCACGGAATAAGCTCAATCACCAATCGCACACGTTTGGTATCGCTAATTGCTGCAGCACCGTACAAATCACGAATATTTACCACGCCCAAACCGCGCAACTCCATGTGGTAACGCAATGCCTCTGGACTATGCCCCACCAAAATACCAGGACTCGAACGTACCACTTCAACCATATCATCCGCAATCAAGCGGTGGCCTCGTGAAATCAACTCCAACCCGATTTCACTTTTACCAACCCCACTGGCACCTGTCAGCAGTACCCCTAGCCCATAAATATCCATATAAACACCATGTTGCCATGAGCGAGGAGCCAAGCGTTTCGATAAAAATAACAACATATCGGTCATAAACGTGGAAGAATGCAATTCGGAAACAAACAACGGCGTTTGTGTGCGTTCCGCAGCTTCACGAATCATGGCGGGTGGCTCAATGCCGCGCGTAATAACAACACCAGCAAGCTTCAAGTCAAAAACATCATCTACAGCTTTTTTTTGCGCAATTAGCGGCTTGGTCGCAAGGTAGTGTAGCTCTGTCTGCCCAATCACCTGCAAACGATAATCATTCAAATTCTCTAAAAAACCAGCAAACGCCAAAGAAGGTTTTTGCATACGCGGATGATCAATATAGCGATACAACCCTTGTTCACCCGTAATCAAACGCATTTGCATGGCTTCGCCTTGTTCGGCAAAGATTTCACCCAGCGTAATACGAGGGTTTTTACTCATTTAAATAATTTAAGGAGCTCTGAATAAGTCTGGATGAAGAAAATTGTGATTCAGAGTATTCAAAATCAAGGCGTAAATCGCATGCAATAACAAGGCTATTGCTAAGATTTTCAACGCAGAGTTTGGGGATTCTGGACACAAGATTCAAATTCATGGCTTGTTCATAGCTTCCTTAACACTCATGGCAACTGCACGCCAGAAAATAAATCACTCATGGCTTGCGCATCACTCGCAGTCATAATGGAGGCTCGAAATTCGGGCTTCTGCAATAATCGCGCCAGTTTTGCCAATAACTCTAAATGCTGCCCATTTTCATCATCAGGCACCAACAACATCACAACAATATACACTGGCTGACCATCAATGGCATCAAAATCAATACCTTCTGGGTGCCTAACCATGGTAATTACGGGTTCAGGCAAATCAGACATCCGACTATGAGGTATTGCTACCCCATGACCGATGCCTGTACTTCCCAAATGTTCTCGTGCCATAATGAGTTCCAACACCTGATTAGGATCCATCGCTGGCAACAGCCCTGCTATTTCACTAATCAGTGCGCGTTTACTACATGCTGTCGAGCCAAGGAGAATGTGTTCGACTGGAATCATTACATCAATATTCACGTTATACAGCTTCTGGCTCAATCCAGTTCAATGAACCATCTGAACGACGATACAAAGCATTCAATGTATCCGTATCAGCATTGGTAAACATCAACACGGATTTATTTTCTGCCAACTCCATCTGCATCACAGCTTCATCCACACTCATCATATGAGCCTGAATACTCTCATGGTTCACAACATCTGGCATCTGTGTTTCGGCCAACTCTTCTTGCCCTTGACCTGGATCAATCACACGGTGAGAAACTTTAATATCCCGTCCTTTACGCTGACCATGGTTCGACAAATGTTTGCGTAATTTCGCACGATAACGTTTCAATTGGCGATTCAGTTTATCCATCACCCCATCAATGGATGCATACATATCATCTGTTTCATGTGAGCCATGAATGTTAATGCCGTTGGCTTGCATATTCACTTCGCAGCGCTGGCGAATTTTCTCAACCGACAAAACAACATGTACATCCACAACATAATCAAATGAATGTTTCAGATGCTGTAACTTCTCATCCACATAAGCCTTCAAAGGATCCGTGAGTTCGACATGCCGCCCTGTAATGGATACTTGCATATTTGTTACCTCCGTACTTGCGATGTACGCGCTAAAGAAGCACGTTTTCTTTGACTGCTTGATGGCAGTCCAAGTTGTTCACGATACTTGGCCACGGTGCGTCTGGCAATCTCTATACCTTCTGCGATTAAACGGTCCGCAACAGCTTGATCAGAAATCGGTTTCCCTGCTGGCTCTGATTGAATCAGTGTTTTTACCCGTTGCTGCACACGGTGTACCGAAATCATGCCGCCACCTCGCATCGGCAAGCCTGATGAAAAGAAGCGCCGCATTTCAATAAGCCCTAGTGGCGTATGCGCATATTTTCCGTTGGTCACACGAGAAATCGTCGATTCATGCAAATTAACCTGCTCAGCAACATCTTGTAATGTAAGTGGCTTTAAACCGAGGATTCCGTGCTCTAAAAAAGATTTTTGGCACTGAGCAAGACAAACACCCACCTTCATCAACGTCTCACTGCGTTGATCTAAGGCATACATAAGCCACTTAGCTTCCTGTGCCGCAACGCTCATAAACGCCTGATCTTTACCACTCCATTGATGGCCACTCCACTGCTCACTCAAGCGCACACCACGCCAACCTGATTTGGGAACTTCCACTTCAATTTCACCGCTATTTAGGCGGCGAAATATAATTTCAGGACGCACATAAATATTCGGCTCACCACGCAAGCCATGTCCTGGAAAAGGATCTAAACGCCGCATACGCTGACGTGCCTGCGATAATTCTTCTTGTGTACACTCAGCTTTACTCGCCAAACTGGCATCATCTTCCAATAAATCTTCCGAGAAATGCAATAATAATCGACGGGCAATTTTTGCAGCCTGATCGTCGCCCGCCAATTGCAGCATCAAACATTCCGTCAAATCGCGCGAACCAATACCCGCAGGCTCCAATTCTTGAACGATCTGCTCCAACACATCAATGATTTGCGCCGCTGTAGAAGCCATCTCTTTGGCAAGCTCAGAAGGATCTGAACGAAAGTACCCATCATCATCCAACGAATCAATCAAGGCATGCGCAATATTTCGTTCCTGCTCCTGCATCGGTTGGCAATTAATTTGTTCGTGCAAGGATTCACCAAGGTTCAGTTCCTCATGCCATTGCTGATCACTATCCAATAGGCCATCACTGCTTGAAGCCGCATAAGATGATTCCCAACGACCATCATCCTGCCGCCACTCTTGCTCATCTGTACGCATCTCTGATGCCGCAGCTTCATTCTTTTCTGCTGCCAAATCCTGCACTTGTATCGTTGGGTCAACCTCTAGCAAAGGGTTACTTTCTAGGCAGTCTTCCAGATACGTTTCAAGCTCCATCGAGCTCATTGCCAAGACTTTTAAACTTTGTGTTAACTGTGGCGTTAAAGCAAGGCGCTGGCCTAACTTTTGAGATAACTTCGTGCTTAGTGGAGCGCCCGCCATTTACCGCGAAACCTCGCGCATCTCAGATAATAAAAAAACTGTGGAATTAGCAATAAAATAATTCATGTGCATCATGATTTATAGCTGTCTTGCCAACTGGCGGCAAGGTATATTTTACAGACAACAATAGCCAATCAGCTATTTTCGTTATTTTGCAAAGGTTTCAACATCTCCGCCAATTCGCCATTGGCGTGCATCTCATTCACAATATCACAACCACCAACAAACTCACCTTTGATATAAAGCTGTGGAATCGTAGGCCAATCAGCATAATCTTTAATGCTTTGGCGTATCGCTGAGTCCAACAATACATTCACCGCTGCATATGGCACATCATAGGAACCAACAATACTAGAGACTTGTTGAGAAAATCCGCATTGTGGCATTTTCGGTGTTCCCTTCATGAATAACACCACGTCATTGCCTTTCACTACACCATCAATTTGATCCAATACTGCTTTGCTCATAGTAACTCCATTAACCTTTATTTAACACGTGTTTTCAACGCCAAAGCATGAATTGCAGCACGCATATTATCACCCAATGCTGCATACACCATCTTATGTTGAGCAATTCGCGTCTTGCCAGCAAACGATGCCGACACTACTTCCATTTCAAAGTGATCATCACCCGAATAGCATGAAACATGAACTTTTGCATCGGGCATGGCTTCAAGAACCAATGCTTTTAGTGTGTCTGGGTGGATTGCTTCAGCCATAAATAAAACCTATATCTTCATAAATTTGGTGGGCTCACTAGGACTCGAACCTAGAACCAACCGGTTATGAGCCGGTTGCGCTAACCAATTGCGCCATGAGCCCGCATGGGAAGCGCGCAAGCTAGTCAGGCAAACCATACATGGCAATGTATGAACAATCGTTT
>JAUZQS010000233.1 GCA_030950875.1 Mariprofundaceae bacterium
ATACAGCGCATCATTCTCTTTGCGTGTAAGCCCTTCTGGGCCATTATCTACATCCAAAAGAATGGCATCAAAGCCACCTTTCTCTGCACGAATAAGCTTACCCACATCGCCTTGATGCACGCTTACGCGTTTATCTTTTAGCGGATGCCCTGCCAATGCCGATAAATGGCTTTGATTCCACTGAATCACCGCAGGTACAAGCTCGGCAACCACCACTTCGGCATCGTCCGACACATGTTTCAAGGCTTCAGCAAGTGTAAATCCCATGCCCAAACCACCAATCAATACCCGTGCTTGTGGTCGATTCTTTAAACCTTTGCAGCCAAGCTCTGCCAACGCATCTTCTGAGCCATGCATACGACTGTTCATCAATTCTGAGTAGCCTATTTTGATGGAATACTCATCACCACGTTGATAAAGGCTCATTTCTTTGGCTTCTCCAACCACTTCGCTACTGTCCAACAATTCCCAAGGTCTCATGATTTCTCTCTTATTACTAAATACTTGTTTGTGATCAAATCCATATCATAACTACCAAAGTTACTGATTATATTAGCAATCATTAAGCACGAAAAGTGGGTCATTCCCGAGGTTTTTATCGGGAATCCATGAAAAGACGGGCTTTATTGATGGATCTCCGACTAAAGCACTCGTAGATGACGTTTTTTTCATAACTTTGCTGATGATATTTTTATGACTTGGTAGAGAATATTGCACATGTGTTGAATAGTTACAAACACACTTATAGAAATCTTCCCCTTTCAAGCAAGTTCAAGGATGTTTAGCATGCGACCATGTCTAATACCCCTTCTTTTGTATCACGCCGTGCTGCGATGAAA
This sequence comes from Mariprofundaceae bacterium, assembly GCA_030950875.1. Classification (GTDB taxonomy): domain Bacteria; phylum Pseudomonadota; class Zetaproteobacteria; order Mariprofundales; family Mariprofundaceae. The sequence goes on from JAUZQS010000233.1 coordinate 840, forward strand.
GCTAGCCTTGCAGGAATAGCTGCACTGGCTGCATCACCCACCCTACTTTGGGCACAGAAAGGTGATAACACGCGGCAAATGCTGATTGATCAACTGGTCAAAGAAACAGGTTTGGCTCGTGCAACCGTTGCTGCAGCGATTAATCATGCTGTCTATGATGAAAGCATCATCACACGCATGAAAACACCTTATGAATCTCGCAGTTATGCTGAGTATCGACCTTTGTTTGTGCATCCAAAACTGGCTGCAAAAGGTCGTGAATATTTAAAGAAGAATGAGGCTATTTTTAGTGCTTCTGAAAAGAAATACGGTGTGCAAAAAGAAATTATTGCTGCGATTTTGGGTATGGAAACCCGTTATGGCACCTATCGCGGTAACGATCTTGTGGTTAGCTCGCTTTATACCTTGGCAACAGGTTATCCACGTCGGGCAAAGTTCTTTCGTAGAGAACTGGGTGAGTTGTTACTCCTTTGCCAAGAAGAAGGTCTGAACCCCAACGAATTTAAAGGCTCTTATGCAGGTGCATTTGGTACCACACAGTTTATTCCATCCTCCTACCGTGCCTATGCCGTGGATGCTAATGGCGATGGCAAACGTGATGTTTGGCATTCACCTGCCGATATTATTAACAGTGTTGCCAATTATTTTAAAAAGCACGGCTGGGATGGCTCGCGGCCTGTGGCACATTGGATTGGCAAAGAAAGCAGTCATAAAGGACTCGCTGCACATGCCAAAAAAGGTTTTAAGGGCTGGGTGAAGTTGTCTGATATTCGTCATCAATTACCGAAATTGGATAACCGCTGGCAAGATGATGACAAAGTAACACTGATTGAAATGACCACCAAAAAGGGCAAAGAAATTGCTCTAGTACATTATAACTTTTATGTTATAACACGTTGGAATCGCTCCTATAATTATGCTATGGCAGTTACCGAATTAGCCGAATTAATGGGTTGCAAGGCTTGTCAGACACATGCCTAAGAAATCATTTTTCACACTTGCTCTTATTATCTTTTCAGCTCTTTTACTGAATGGTTGTAACAAATCGTATGTTAATTACTCACCCCTACCAGGGGTTAGTATTGGTGTGCCTATCAGCATGCCTCATACACGGACATCTTCAACACTACCATCGGGAAAGGGCGGTCATGTTAAAACAGGCAAGCCCTATAAAGTCGCTGGGAAGTGGTATTACCCTTTAACATCGGCCAGAAATTACGACCAAACTGGAACAGCATCTTGGTATGGAAAGAAATTCCATGGCAGAAAAACTGCCAACGGAGAGCGCTATGATATGCATGCCATGTCTGCTGCGCACAAAACACTGCCTTTGCCAACCATGGTGCGCGTCACCAACCTTGATAATGGGCGCTCTGTTGTTGTACGTGTGAATGATCGCGGACCTTTTGTAAAAAATCGTATTATTGATTTATCGTATGCAGCCGCCCGATCTCTTGGTTATGATCAAAAAGGAACTGCCCGTGTACGTGTCCAAACATTGGATGGTAATGTCGTGAGCAGCTCACCTAGCCCCGCCATAACCAGAGTACCCAAAGCACGCACTTCGAATATTTCTAATGTTTCCAGAGGCGGGGCTAGCCGTTACCAGACAAGCACACCCGATGGCAGTATTTATGTGCAATTGGGCGCTTTTTCGGCACACAGCAATGCCGATCAATTGCGCCAAGAGCTTGTTTCAAGTTTTCCTAGTGTTCGGGTTTACCATATCAGCCAGCCTGATTTATACCGAGTTCGCATTGGTCCATTCAATGAGGTTTCTGAAACTGAGCAGATTATTTTATCACTGCAACAACAAGGTTATAACAATACTATTGTGGTCATTGAGTAAGCTATGACTTTACAGCGCCGCCGTATTACCGCTTTTGGTTCATCTCGTATCAGCGTGGATGACCCATGTTTTCAAGATGTTGAAATACTTTCTAAAAAACTTGCCGAACATAACTGGGATGGGCAGACAGGAGGTCATCAAGGCATGATGGCAGCTTTTTCGCAGGGCATACGTGCAGGCGGCGGCCATGTTCGCGGCATCACATTGGAGTGTTTTCCAACACCGCCGAACAACAGCTTTTCAGAAGAGGTTCGTGCCCATGATTTTTTCTCCCGTATGCAACATTTGATTGAAGACTGCGATGCTTGGTTGGTGTTACCCGGTGGCTTGGGTACGCTTTCCGAATTGGCAATGAGCTGGGATTTGCGTGCCATTAACATTCTTCAAAATCGTCCATTGATTCTTTACGGTGATATGTGGCCAAGTATTATTGCCACACTGCAAGATTCGTTGATGATGTCCGTGGATCATGGCTTTGATATGCTTACCTTATGCAGCAATCATGATGATGTTTTAAATGCTTTAAAGGCTCCATAGATGCAAGATTATCGTTTTATATTTCAAGGCAAGGAAGCTACCCGCCTTGATAGCGCTTTGGCTGAATTAAGCACTGACATCCCCTTATCACGCCGCCGCATTCGCCGTGCTATTGATGAAGGTAGTATTTATGTGAATAAAAAACGCTGCCGTAAGGCTGGGACGATGTTACAAGGTGGCGAACATCTTCGTATCGTCATGATTGATGATGAAAAACTTACGCCTTTTTCTTCGGAACAGCTTGTTTGGCAACACAGAACATTGTATTTGATTGATAAACGCAGTGGCCAATATGCTCAAGAAGCACTTCATCGTAGTAAAGGCTGTATTCCAGATGAATTGGCGAAACACCTAGGTATGACGCCACGAGAAGCAAAATTCTTGCGCCCTGTACATCGTTTGGATCGTGATACATCGGGTTTGATGTTGCTTTCATCAAACCCCAAACAACTACAACACTTACAAGAGCTTTGGCATAGCCACGTACAAAAAACATATTTAGCCGTGGTGTCCCCTGCCCCTGTATGGGATACACAACGTATCACGTTATCCATTGATAAGAAAAAAGATCGGCTTGGACGCTTCCATGTAAGCGCCGATGGACGAGCCTGTGACACCGAAGCTGAAGTGCTTGAAAGGCATGGAAACACTGCATTGTTGCGCTTAATTCCACATACAGGACGAACCCATCAATTGCGTGTTCATTTATCGCACATAGGATGCCCAATTTTAGGGGATCGGCGTTATCAAGGTAAAAATCATACGCGTTTAATGTTGCACGCGCATACTTTGCATATTGAAAAACCTGCCCTGCCCCAATCCATACAATGGACTGCCGAAGCAGATGAACTATTTTTTCAAACCTATGAAAAATAGTCGCCTGTTTCACAATGATTAAACACACCCAAGGAGAGTTGGCCATGGCCTTTCTAAAAAATCTTATTCTTATTGCAACAGCATTATTTAGCTGCACCGCATACGCATCCAACTGGCCTACGCCGCCAACACTGAAGGCCAAGTCTTGGGCATTAATTGATGCACGCTCTGGACAAGTTGTAGTGGAACATAATGCCAATGTAGAGCTTCCGCCGGCAAGCCTTACCAAAATGATGACTCTTTATCTTATTTTTGAAGATTTAAAGCTTGGTCGTTTGCATAAAGATGAGCAGCTAAATGTTAGTAAGAAAGCTTGGAAAATTGGTGGCAGTACAATGTTTTTAGAGCCGCGTATGCACCCCATCGTCGGTGATCTTATTCATGGTATTGCAACATATTCTGGCAATGATGCCTGTATTGTCATGGCCGAACATTTGGCTGGTAGCGAGTCTGCCTTTGCTGAACGTATGAATCAAAAGGCAAAAGAGCTTGGTATGAAACACAGTCACTTTATGAATGCCACTGGTTTCCCTGCAAAAGGGCACTATAGCTCGGCCATGGACATGGCGATATTGGCAGCTGCTTTATGGCGCGATTTCCCCGAAGATTACAAAGTATTCTCAGAAAAAAGTTTCACCTATGATGGTCGTAAACAACCCAACCGCAACCGCTTATTGTGGAGTATGCCTGGAGCCGATGGGCTGAAAACTGGTCATACAAAATCTGCTGGTTATTGCCTTGTTTCATCAGCAGAACGCGGCAACACACGTTTTGTATCGGCTGTATTTGGTACCACATCAGATCTCCAACGTGCCAAGCAATCAAAAGTATTGTTAATGCATGGCTTTCGTAATTTTGTAACCCTACGCCCATTGGAGCGTGATATTCGCCGTCAAATTGATGTTTACGGAGGCACATCCGAACATGTCTGGCTCAAGCCTGCCACCGCTGTTTGGGTGACTGTACCCAAAGGTCTTGAAAAGAAATTAAGCTTTCACCTGCGTTATGATTCGCCGATGCATGCTCCGATTATAAAAGGACAGGAAATTGGTAGTATTGATGCAGTTTTGGGAAAAGATGATGGTAATCCTAGTAATATTTTGGTGCATATCCCCATGCAAGCAGCGCGTGATGTTCCTGAAGCATCATGGTTTGGTCGCCAATGGGATATCTTGCGCCTTTGGTGGAAAGAAAAAGAAGATAAAGAAGCACATTCATGAGTTCATCGGCGCAGCAAGCCCTTACCGCTTATGTAAATGGTGATTTTATCCCCTTAGAAGATGCTACGATTCATATTGAGGATCGCGGATTCCAATTTGCCGATGGTATTTATGAAGTTATAGCCTGTTTTGGCGGAAATTTTCTTGATTTACAGGCACATTTGGATCGTTTGCAACGCTCATGCGAGGGCGTACGTATTCCTCTGCCATGCAGCTTGGATAAAATGGCTACATTGGTGCAAGAAACATATGACCGTAACCCTTTTGAAGATGCCATGGTGTATATTCAAGTCACCCGTGGTGCAGCTCCCCGCTCACATTTGCCACAAGGTAAGCTTACCCCTACATTAATTATTACTTCGCGTGTATTACCCAAGCCAAGCAATGAAAAAATAGCTACTGGAATCAAGGCGATTACGCTAAAAGATATTCGTTGGAAACATTGCGAAATTAAGTCTATCGCTTTGCTTGCCAGTGTTTTAGGTAAGCAAGAAGCCGCACTAAAGCAGGCCGATGAAGCATTTTGGTTGGATGAAGAGGGTCATATGCTGGAAGGCTGTGCAACCAATATTCTTGCCATTATCGATGGTGTGTTGGTTACTCACCCCCTTGATCATCAAGTCTTGGGTGGCATTACCCGTGATATGGCTATTCGTGTGGCAAAGAAGCATGGTCTTAGCGTCGAAGAACGTCCTTGGCGTTTGGATGAATCAGGCTTAACAGAGGCCATGATGAGCAGCACCACCAATGCAGTTATGCCAATTTACTGCATCGATGAGAAAATTATTGGCACTGGAAAACCTGGTGCGACCACGATGCAAATTCGTAATTGGATGCTTGAGGCAATGGATGCTCTGCGTCGTGTCTGATTTTTATGAAGCATAAGATTCAAGCGGTTTTATTGGATATGGATGGCACATTGGTTGATGCCTTTGCACCCATTGTCCGCGCCATGAATCAAACCTTGCAAGAGTTCGGCTTGGAAACAATGTCCGAATTGGATATTCGTCGCCATACGGGTAAAGGTGATTGCAGCATGCTATCCCTATTTGGCAGGCAAAAAGAAGAAGCTGGAAAGCGTTTCTTAGAAATCCATGATGAAGATTATTTTACAGGGATTTTTCCACTTACAGGTGCAAATGAATTATTAACTTGGTTGCAGGATAAGCATATGCCAGCCGCTATTGTCACCAGCAAAGGTCAATACCGTGCTGAAGAACAATTGGCTCATTTGGGTTGGTCCGATAAAATTCATACGGTGGTAGGAAAACTAGATGGTCGCGCCAATAAACCAGATCCAGAAAGCCTATTGATAGCCTGTGACACATTACAAATAAACCCTGAAAAGACGATCATGGTTGGTGATGGTATTGCCGATATGAAAGCTGCCAAACGTGCCGCAAGTACTGGCATTGGCATCACAACATCTTTCTCTTCTAGTGAGCTTGACGAAGCGGGCGCAACAGAGACTTTTCCAACCTTGATTGAGGTTTATGCATGGCTGAAAACACAGATACACTGATTCGCTTCTTATTGCCCGAAGCACATACCCGTGGTGCCATTATTCGCGGCACGCATATTGTCGAAAAAGCCATATCCATGCATGGACTAAGTGGCACTCCCGCAGAAATGATGGGCAGAACACTGTTGGCATCCATTGTTTTATTGAGTGTAAGTAAAGGCGGTGTGCGTCAGGTCTTGCAGCTTGATAGCCATCCTAGTCAATCCCATGCACCTATCCGTCGTATATTGGCAGAAGCTCGTCCAGGCCATGTCCGAGGCTACCTTAACTGGCAAGAAGACCATGCAGGGCATCGCAACAAACAAGAAACCGGTATTTCTGCATGGATGGGGCGACCATTGCATATATCTACTGTACGGGATATGGGGATTGGTACACCCTATGTTTCTACCATTGAGCATGATTCAGAATATCTCGCCGATCATATCTTGCATTACCTTAATCAGTCAGTACAAATACAGGCCGATATTATTTTAACACCCGACTTAGCACTATTTATCGAAGCGATGCCAGGTTGCCAAGAAAAAGACTGGTTTGAAGCTGTAAAGGCCATGGCGGCTATTAAGGACGATGCCTTGATCAATGATGATCCCGAGGCATTGTTGCATGGCTTTGATCATTTAAAATGCAAGGTTGTCGGTCATGATGATGACAGCTACGAATGTGGTTGTAGTGTTGAAAAAATGGCCAATGCATTGACAGGTATTTCACGAAATGAATTGCAGGACTTAGCAGATGACGAAGGTAATGTTACGGTTTCCTGTCAATATTGTAGTAACCACTACACTATCGCTATCGACAATATTCAAGAAAACTAATAAAAACTCATAAAAACTCATAAAAACTCATAAAAACTCATAAAAACCCATAAAAACTCATAAAAAAAAGCGGCCTGATTACTCAGACCGCTTAAAATCATACCAAAAAGGTAACTATTCAGCTTACAGCTTATCTGCTTCCGAAGCCAAGTAAGAAGCCACGCCATCAGCATCGGCAACCATACCTTTATCACCTTTATTCCAACCAGCAGGACAAACTTCGCCATGCTCTTCATGGAATTGAAGCGCATCAATCATGCGTAACATCTCATCTACGTTACGACCCAATGGCAGGTGATTCACGACTTGATGCATCACGCCACCCTCTTTATCAATCAAGAAAGAACCACGGAAAGCCACGCCAGCATCAGCAAATTCAACATCATA
>JAUZQS010000234.1 GCA_030950875.1 Mariprofundaceae bacterium
ATTATTGTGATGCCGATGGCATGGCTGTTTTTGCGCAGGATGAATTTTCGATCACACTGAATATCGGCATGGGTGATGCCTCGGCAACGGTCTGGACTGGTGATTTTACACATGAATATATTACCATCAATGCCGACTATAGCACCTAAAAATCAAAGCATCGCCTTGGTTGCACCCTTTGATCAAGCTGATCGTGTGTTATTGCTCAAACGAGATGCAGATCAATATCAACATTGTGGTGGTTTATGGTCTTTCCCCGGTGGCAAAGTCGAAGTTGGTGAAAGTGTACAATGCGCTGCAATGCGAGAGCTGAAAGAAGAAACCAACCTGGATGGAACGGCATGGCAGTGGTTGTGTGAACGGCACTTTGAATATCCTGACCGTGCGCTGCATATCCATCTGTTTCGCTGCATATGTTCTGATCTAAAAACATTAAAAAAAGAATCAACCTATGTCTGGTCGCCGCTGGGCGGTCTAAACCGTTATCCCATGCCCGCCGCCAATGATCTGTTTGTAGAGGCGCTTCAGCTTCATTCAAAAGTAGTAACTACTCAGCCCATCGCCTGATTTGTTCGAATGTTTACGGATATTCTAAACGTAAAGTCCGATACATTGCAGCAAGCTGCAAACAATACCTATAAAGTAAAGCTTTGACCCCGTTGGTTCCAAAGCCTGAATATAGTTTTGTCTACATTGGTTCATTTCTGACAGCTCCGATCCCCCCCAAGTAAAGCGTATAGCACCCAATTTCTTTTCCAAAAGCAAGTCTGCAATCATTCGAGCATGTCGCCCATAATGAATGAGGGTCAGATACAAGGCTTTCATAACTTGATATTTCTCTGACTTGCATCCCCTTAACTCAGATAAAAGTGGTGCAGTTACAATCGTTAATTCGCCCACTAATATCAAGTTATGAAAGCCTGACCCTCATTCATTCATCTTCTCGAATGATGTCGATATATTGTTCGGAATCCGGTTCTGGCAGGGATGGTGGAAGATGCAAGCCGATGGAATTGGAGTAGCTATCACCAAACAGCCTCCAACAACCAAAAAGAACAATGGATAGTGGCAGCATACATATTGGAGTTGTTTTCGACGCAGCTTGATCTCGCGATTGACAGGTATCGGCATTTGTTATTGAAGGCATTGAGTTGGATCATCCATGGAGTGAACTTCGAGGCCAAATTTATCTCGGTGGTAAAGACTTTCTTTCCAAAAATGAAGCTATGCTTGCAGAGAAAAAGATGGATGCAGCAATCCCTTTAGCTCAGCGTCATCCTGCACGGCCAACTTCTACTCAAGTATTAGAGGATGTAGCCAAGGCCTTTTCGATAGAGGTTGAGCAGGTGTTGGACAGGCATACTCAGCGGGATGCCTATCGCACGGCTGTATTTCTATTACGTCGCACATGCAACATGCCCCTGAAAGAAGTTGCTAATTTAGCGGCTATTTCACCTGCAAGGGTGTCTCAGATTCAGTCGGAAGTAAGTTATAGTCAACTTCCAGATTGTTTGAAAAACTATAAAGTAAAGCTTTGACCCCTCGTTTTTTAGGTAGCACTAAACATACGAACGTCCAGGTTCGGTCAAACCCGCACGGCCAGCGATTGTAAAATTATATTATGTCCCCAGAATTTCGCAATAGACTTTCATCATCGCCGGCAAAAAATAAGTTAATGAGCAACCATATCTGGGGTTGAGTTCAAATATCTGCATCTTACCGGCTACAAGTTTGTAATTAAAACAGCACAATCCTTCATAGTTCAGCGCATTGAGAATTTCTGCAAAGAGATCAATATCTGCGCATGCGCATGGATTCGGTTTTTTAGACGGCCTGTAGCCAACGCCTTTGATAAAAAGAGCTTGCTCGAAACTGAATACCAGCGTTTTGTGAAAGACTATTCTTCCATCTACCATTAATATATGCGTTGTGAACTCATCTTGCCCTGCCACATACGCCTGTCTGAAATATTCATCTGATGAAATAAATTCCTTAAAAAATTGCTCATCTTTTGTGCTTTCAATAATTCTTGACTGGATTCCGTTTTCATCTATTCGTTTTTTTAATATATAGGGAAACGAAAGTTGATTGCTCACTGTTGGAATCATGCGTCCGTAGCCGTGTTCCACCATAAAGCGGTTGAATTGCATTTTGTCATTACACAGATTCAGGGTTTGCAATGGTGGAATAAAGCATTTTTTGCCCTGCAGTTCCAGATGCTTGTCATGCATAAAGGCGATGTCGTTAATCGCCATAGGAATCAGGATTTCAAAGCCATCTAAATCCACTTGTTGAAAGTTTTCGAAGGAGGGGGCGTAACGCAATGCATTGATGCGACTGCGAATATGTTCCCCCCATCCATAATTATCCGAGAAAAGAATTTTTTGGCGGCTAAAAAAATGAGGCGTCATAGGTTTATCATAGCGGTTTAGTTTACGCTGGATTCAGCGTGTTAAATTCATGTAAACATTGTTCCGGATCATCCGTGTGAAATACAATCATGTTCTGGAGCTCCCTGGATGATTCAATAGCGACAGCGTCAAAAGCAATCGCCATTATGCCATCGCGAACTCTCACCACTATCCCCTCAGCATTGAGCGGCAACTCGTGCATATAGTGGCCAAGAAGAATACTGATATGACATTTGCTTCCAATTGTCAGTGTAGTATCCGTTTGAATCAGGATGCCGTTCAAACTCAAATCAATCACTATTGCATCAAAGGGGGACAAGTCGGCGGCCCACAGTCTAATCGCAATGGAAATATTGGAACGGGTAAATTTTCGGGCATTTCCATTTCGTTTCATGTCTGTGCGGCTCCGGTGGATTCAGCAT
>JAUZQS010000235.1 GCA_030950875.1 Mariprofundaceae bacterium
CTCGAAGACCATGATGCTTCCATCAAAAAACAAATGTCACCCCACTTATACATCATCACTTGGGGCGACGACCGCCATGCCGATGAAGTGGTTAAAGAACTACACGATACAGCCATGTTCTGTGGTGTGAATAAATATCAAAACAGATAACAACCATTCAGCACAATTAAAGTCTGCCCCTTTCACTCGGCACTGGGCTTGCGATTCGTTAAGGCTCTAGCAAGGTTCCAATCAAAAAACGCTTAAAAGAAAGATTTATTCAGCCAGTTGGGAAATATTTAAGATATTGATAGTAAAAGAGGTTTATAAAAAACTGGGGTGGACGACGGGATTCGAACCCGCGACCACCGGCATCACAAGCCGGGGCTCTACCAATTGAGCTACGTCCACCATAAACCAAAATTGATTCCTGCTGGTGCGCCTGGCAGGATTCGAACCTGCGGCCTACGGATTAGAAGTCCGTTGCTCTATCCAACTGAGCTACAGGCGCCTATCAACTAAGCAGGTCAAAACATTTCATGAATGGTCGGGGCGGGGTGATTCGAACACCCGACCCTCTGGTCCCAAACCAGATGCGCTACCAGGCTGCGCTACGCCCCGACATATTCACAACGCCTTCCAATCAATGGAAGGCGGCGCAAGTTAGTGAGCAAGGCCAAGTTCGTCAACACTTTTTTACCTATTTTATATACACTTGGATATTTTCTATTCATGGATAATAATTGCCACCTGAGTTTAGCAAGAAGTACATACAAATGAACTTTTTTCACACTGTGATATATTCCGACTCTCATAAGGTATAAAAATGTTCACCCACTATAAGGAGTCTCATCCATGTCATCTATCAATATGCGCGGCACCACTATCTGCTGTGTCCGTCGAGGCAATGATGTTACCGTTGCAGGAGATGGACAAGTTACACTCGGTGATACCGTCATGAAACATGGCGCATGCAAGGTTCGTAAAATCCGTAATGGCAACATTCTCATCGGGTTTGCAGGCTCAACTGCCGATGCGATGTGCCTTTTTGAAATGTTTGAAGCCAAATTAGATGAGCATAGTGGCAATTTAACCCGCGCTGCCGTTGGACTTGCCAAACAATGGCGTACCGACAAATACCTCAAAAAACTCGAGGCTATGATGATTGTCGCCGACCATAAACGCACCCTTATTATATCCGGCAATGGCGATGTCCTAGAGCCTGATGAAGGTGTAGCCTCTATTGGTTCGGGCGGTCCTTATGTTAAATCCGCCGCCACGGCTCTTTTGCGCCATAGCGAGCATAGTGCCCGTGACATTGCTGAATACGCCATGAACATAGCCGCAGAAACATGCATCTATACCAATACATCCTTTACCATTGAATCACTGGAGAGCACATCGTGAGTGACACCTTAACCCCCCCACAAATCGTATCAGAATTGGATCGTTATATTATTGGCCAGGCTGATGCCAAACGCGCCGTTGCTGTTGCTTTGCGCAATCGTTGGCGCCGTCAACAGGTTGTCGGTGATATGCGCGAAGAAATCACCCCAAAGAATATTTTATTGATTGGCCCCACAGGTGTCGGAAAAACTGAAATTGCCCGTCGTTTGGCAAAGCTTGCCAATGCACCCTTGGTGAAGGTTGAAGCGACCAAATACACCGAAGTCGGTTATGTTGGTCGTGATGTCGAGTCCATCATTCGTGATTTGCTCGATACTGCTATCAAGATGGTTCGCGAAGAACATCTGATTCGTGTTGAGAAAAAAGCCGAAGCTGCTGCTGAAGAGCATCTACTGGATATTCTCATCCCTCACTCTGTTGAGCCCAATGCGCCTGTCGATACCGAACGTCAATCAAACCAACGTAGTACACGCGAAAAAATGCGCCATAAATTGCAGTTGGGTGATTTGGATGGTCGTCAGGTAGAAATTGAAGTCCATGAGACATCGCATACCGCTTCATTGCAAATTTTTCCACAGCAAGGGCATGAGGACATGGATAATAACATCCAAGATATGCTTGGTAGCCTTATGGGTGGCCAGAAAAAGAAGAAACGCATGAGTGTCTTCGATGCACGGCAAATACTCAAACAACAAGAGGCTGATGAGTTGTTAGACATGGATCGTGTCAAAGAAGAGGCCATTGAGCGCACTGAAAATTCAGGCATCGTATTCTTGGATGAAATGGATAAAATCACCCATAGAGAAGGCAAAGATGGCAATGTTTCGCGTGAAGGCGTGCAACGTGATTTACTGCCATTGGTTGAAGGCACAAGTGTTAATACCAAGCACGGGTCTGTCAAAACAGATCATATCCTGTTTATTGCCTCTGGAGCATTCCACTTATCTCGCCCATCGGATTTAATCCCAGAATTGCAAGGTCGCTTTCCTATACGCGTTACCCTTAATGCCCTGACTGAAGACGATTTTCGTCGCATTCTCGTGGAGCCTGAGGCTGCATTAAGCAAACAATATAGCGCCCTTTTGGCAACAGAAAGTGTCAAACTCAACTTCACCGATGAAGGCATTGCCGAAATCGCCCGCATTGCTGTGCAAGTCAATGATAAAACCGAAAATATCGGTGCCCGACGACTGCACACACTACTCGAACATGTATTAGAGGATATTAGTTTTAATGCTTCTAATTGTGATGGCGTTACATTGGATATTGATGCGGCTTATGTGCAACAGCAATTGGGTGAAATTGCCGAAAGCGAAGATCTATCACGCTATATTTTATAGCTTGATGGTTGTGCTGAATAGTTACGTATACTACCTAGATCCTGCAAGTGTTTGCACATACATAGCGCAACCTCTTGATTCACCTAGACTATTGAAAAAACACTCATCACCAATAAGTTGACTACGTGTTTTATCAATACGGCATGTAACCCAATATCTTACACTCTGCACGTACAAACACTTGCAGGATCTAGGTACTATGCAATTAACTGATTAATTTTCTTGTGTAAGACTATCGGATCAAACGGCTTGGTAATCATATCTGAGTTTGTCATCCATGCAACAGCATCCGTGCTTTCATTGGGGTCATATGCGGTCATAAATAAAATAGGCACATTGCGAGGGTTGTTTCGAATGCTCTTTGCTGCAGCAATACCACCCAAATTAGGCATGACCAC
>JAUZQS010000236.1 GCA_030950875.1 Mariprofundaceae bacterium
AAAGTCGCCAGCAAGGTTTTGAAGAGGTTGTCAAACTATTCAGAGTGGCATAAAAATCGATTGTAGGGCAAATGGTGAGCCTGTTTTCTTGAAGTTGCTCCTATTTTTTGCCAAGCTAGACTTTTTACGAGGACATCATAACGTGTGCCAGGATTTTGTAGACCAATGGCATTAAGCATGCCTGATGGGGTCTCATAAACACGATGTGGGGCATTGCCCATACGCGGTTCAACAGTCGTTCCCTTGAGAATTACAGCCCCGACATGGCTATTGCTAAAACCCTCAATGCGGGTGTATTCCTCACCAAAACCAACACAGCCAGAGAGTAATACCAAGGGTGTTTGTAGTTTTAGTCCTGCAAAGGATATAGAAAGATCGGGCGTTGTTGATTGAACTGTCATGTGGCAAGCATAGCGCTTTTAACCTTGAAACAACATAAGCCTTATTTATGGTGTTAACGCAAAGTAAAAATATCCTCAATCCCGCTATTTCTCGCAGCAATCAGCGAAGTCCGACAGGCTCCTAGAAAAGCGCATTAAAATGTGCCATTTCCGAGGTTTTTATCGGGAATACATGCGCTCAATAGACGCACTCTCGGGTATGGCGCAATAAAAAATACTTGAGAACATAATGAAACACTCATTTTTCTAAATGCGATTTCCTTGAAGTACATTATTACATTGTATTACAAGGCAAAAAAAGCAGGTTGCGTGAAGAAGAGTTTCAATCCGTAATAAGATATTCATCAAGTGCACAGAGAATGGAACCAAGTGGGCTAGACATACGATAATGATTGATCTATAAACATAGCGGCAATTACTTAGATCCTCTTTTATTTTAAATGTTCGTCGAACTTAATTTTCAGATGGATGCATTGAAAGCTGTTTTTGTAAGTTTTAGCCCGCATTATTCATGAATCGACGTGATGATTGCGCAGGACATTTGTTTGTAACGCATTTCGAAAAGGATGGCCGTAGCCACGCTTACGGATATTCTTTGAGGAATGTGTTGCAGGCAAAGGAACAAGCAAGGGCGCGGCAGTATTTGTGAATAATGCGGGTTAGGGGTAGGAATGTCTGTTGATTTAAATAAAGCAATGTTGGAAAAGCAGAAGTCTCGGCGGATGTTGAGTGTGTCTGGTAATATTTCAACAAAAATCCAATTTTTATTAGATGTTGTTTTGGTTGAAGCTGTGTTGTACATCTTACTGTATGTTAAAGGTCTTCAAGATGTAGCGATTTATCATTATCCAGCAATGTTAGTGGCCCTACTTATGTGGGTTGTTTATTCAAATGCGAGGATTTACCGTAGATATTCTAGTGAAATAAATAGAATGATGAGCATATTTATTGCTTGGTTTAAAGTTGGCGGCATTTTAATTATTATGGCATTTCTATTTAAGGTTTCTGAAGATTATTCTCGCACTGTAATTTTATATTGGTTGATGATTGCTGCGCCATTACAGATAATTGCACACCTTGCAGTGAACTACTTGGTTGGACGATATAAAAAAGGGCAGGTTATACGCTCTCTTTTAGTGGGGAATAGCCAGTTGGGAAGTTATCTGGCTGAGCATATTAATAAAAATCCTTGGACGGTTCACAAAATCGTAGGTGTCATGAGTGATGATAATGATGATGAGGCGTGGCTTTCTAAAAAATTACCAAGGCTTGGTCGCTTAGATGATCTGCATGAAACGGTGATAAAACATGATATTCGACGGGTTTATTTTGCAATGTCGCTTAAATCGTCACATAAAGTTCGCGAAATGCAGTTGCAACTGGTTGATTTGAATGTTGATATCGTTTGGGCACCTGACATATTTGGTTTTCATATGTTGAGCCCAAGTGTGAAAGAAGTGGCAGGCATACCACTTTATTATCTCTCTGAAAGTCCGATGGTTGATGGTGGTTGGGTAAGTAAAAAAATTCTAGATAAAGTGGTCGCTGTTGTCGCCTTGGTTTTATTATCACCCATTATGCTCGTTGCAGCCTTGGCCGTAAAACTGAGCTCTCCAGGGCCTGTTTTTTATGGACAAGAACGTCACGGGTTGGATGGTAAAATTTTCCATGTTCTTAAGTTTCGCAGTATGGTTGTACATGACGAGGCTGATGGACATGTTTCTCAAGCAACCAAGGGTGATAGCAGGGTTACAAAAGTAGGTGATTTTTTACGCAAGAGTAGTATTGATGAACTGCCTCAGATTTTCAATGTACTTAAAGGTGACATGTCTTTGGTTGGGCCTCGTCCTCATGCCAAGGCACACAATGATTTTTATACCGATAAAATTAACGTATATATGTCACGACATCGGGTTTTGCCTGGTATGACTGGGCTCGCCCAAGTGAATGGTTGTCGCGGCGAAACGGATGTCATTGAGAAAATGGAAAAACGCGTTGAATATGATTTGGCATATATTAATAGCTGGTCAATCTGGTTAGATATTCGCATTATGATTAAAACTATTTATACGTTATTTTCTAAAAATGCATATTGAGTGAATTAATAAACTAAAGAACATGGGGGAAGGTACTTTTGTCTTGAGCAAGGCATGGCTGAAGTCTATCAACCTATCTATTGAGCTTGGAGTGATGATGCGTTTGAAATATAGTCTGATTCTATTGATATTCCTGCTTCTTGCAGTGGGTTTTGAGTCGACATGTGCTGCAACCATCAATAATGATGTGATTCCATATTTGGATAAGATGGTGCATTTCTTTGTGTTTGGCTTGCTGGCTTACTTGATAGCGATATCCTTGTTTAAGATGCGGTCGCAGGCTTCGTTATTGGGTGTGGCTATAATCAGTTTAATACTCGTGGCACTGTTAGGTATGGGTAACGAATGGATTCAATCGTTTACACCAGGCCGCATAGCAGGGGTTGATGATGTGCTAGCAGATATGTTTGGTGGCTTCATATTTCTTGCTGTTTGGGTGGTGGTACAAATGAAATTAGAGCGTGGCGATTGATGTAGGTTAAAACCATCGGGTTGG
>JAUZQS010000237.1 GCA_030950875.1 Mariprofundaceae bacterium
TGGCATCAATGCCGATGTTCAACTGCTACTAAAAAGCCAAGGCTTACAACATGCTACAGACATCAACTTTTATCATTTTAACCAACCCGCCGCCCCTTCCATCGCGGCGCAAGCCGAAGGGAAAATTATTGCTCCAAAAGAGCTTCAAACATGGTGCAAAAAACAAACTGAAAATGTCGATTTATGCCTGATTGAAGCCATTGGTGGCTTAATGGTTCCTCTTACCCCAAGCTACCTTGTTTCCGACTGGTTATCGGATATGCCCAACATGCCTGTGATTCTCATTGTCGGTGCAAAATTAGGCTGTATCAATCATGCGCTTCTTTCGTTATCGCATTTATCCAGTATAGGTCGAGAGCCAGCGTGGGTTATTATCAATAATACCGATGGCAAGCAAGATACATGCTCCATCAAAGAAGCTATTCTTCCTTACCTTTCAGATGCTTCAAATATTCTTGAATGTGGATACAATCAACCCAGCGATGTAATCAATGGGGTCAGACTCGATTGATTTTATTTTCTTTGTATTTCTTCGATTTTCTATCTCCCCCCTTGCCTTTAGGCGCAACTTGCCTAGCCGTTAGCGCTTCAATTCTATCTTTAAATCGACTTGTTCCCAAAACCCAAGATTTATTTGTCGCATCTCTAATCTCATTAAGCTCACGCGCTTCAATTTGACTATCAAATAAGCCTCTATAAAATTTACCGCGCTCTTGCTGGTTATCACCAAGAGCTAAATACAGTTCATGGGCAGTAATCAAATTATTAAGTTCTCCTACCGCATTGCACCTATAACTTGACCACGGATACTCTGATGGGTGATCCACCATAGCTGCGCGCACTGGGTTCATTTCAATATAACGGTAGCAAGTCAGTAAGTAATTTTCTGAATCGAGAAGCGTGGCTTTGTAACGACCCTCCCATAGAGTGCCAGTTCGTTTGTATTGATAATTAAAATACTGAACATAGTAGCGGCCAATCGACTGCATCACCTTACCAATACCATCCTTGCTCTCGGGTGTCATTAGCAGGTGAACATGGTTGGTCATCAAAACATAAGCATGCAGCTTGCAATCAAAACGTGTGCAGGCAGCCGCCAACTTCTCCAAATAAAATTTATAATCTTCATCTGAAGTAAAAATTACATCTCTATTATTTCCACGCTGAATAACATGCTGAGGCTGACCAGGTAAAATAAAACGGGGTTGACGACTCATGAAAAGGCCTCCATATGATGCAAGAAAATCCATTATATCTTTACTATTGGTTTGAATCAAGAATCAATCGAGTCTGACCCCATTGATTCGTTGATTTTGATTTTACACAAAAAAAGGGAGCCTTGCGGCTCCCTTTTCAAAAGTATTAAACTTTAAACTTCATTCCTCTTAAGAGGAAGTCAATTTAGAATACAGCTAACAGCTCAACACGTAAGTTATCATCCTTTATAGAATCATTAGCGGCTACAGTTGTAGCTGATGCTTTCTTACGGGTATTAGAAATGGTGAATTCCATGTTCTGATATATTTCATACGTTGCAGCGAAATGGATTATATTCGTTCTCTGAGCAATAAGTCCGTTTGCTGCAGTGTCCCTTATAGAACCAAAACCTGCACCGAACAAGAACTGATCAATAGGCTCAATTTCTGCACGAAGTGAATAACCATCAACTTTACCATTACCTGCACTATACAAGTTCATCTTATTTCCGTTGTTGGTCTTAGTCGTTACATAGTCACCATAAATACCTAAAGACATATCACCCATTTCACCCTGAGCCTGAGCCGCTACCCAAGTAGCTTGTACATTACTTGGAACGGGGTTAGTGAGCAAGGCAGTCCCTGCAGCATTAGCTACTCTTGCCACAGCTGTACCATTCATGGTACCTAGTTCAACAACTGTATTAAATCCAGCTAGTTCACCATCATATGTCAAGGCAACCATAGGTACAAAAGAATTGTTGGTTACGCCACCAGTACCATTCATACCATTGGCTATAGCAGTGTTGTTAGCAACATTTGCTTGAGGAACAACCGCTGCAACTTGCAACGTAAACATGCCATTGCTAGCCCATGCTGCAATAGAAGTTTGTCCAGTAACATTATTGCCATTAGCACCAAGAACAATTATATTGTCAATGGCAGACACATCGCCACCAGCTAATTTACCAGCATGCTGACCGTAAACAGAGGTTAATTCCAAAGCCGCAGTTGGACCAAAGCCTGTACCTGAAAAGTTCAAACCTGCTTGAAAGGTATCAAAGTCAACAGAGTTCATCAGTTGGAAGTTACCGGCACCAGCATTAAACTCAACAAAAGCACCCGTGTTAGAGCCAACACGACCTGCTAACAAAATGTTGCTATCTGTAGGCATAGAGAAAGCTGATGTTGTTTGTATCTGATTATTATTTTTATTAATAGTCTTGTTTTTCTGATAAGCTGGACGCAAAACCATGCCCAAGTTCAATACTGCAGGCAAAGATAGGTTGTCATCTTCGATCAAAGCTTCTTCGCCAACATCAGTGAATGCGCCCAATTTAAAAGCACGACCGAAAGAGTTAAGAGCAGGGAAAGTTTGGAAATGGCAGCTCAAGCAAGCAGCCCCAGTTTGACGTGCAAACGCCGGGATAGCTTCAGAAGTTGTAGGAGCGATAGAAACAGCAGAAACCGCAACAACAGCGAAAGCAGCAGCAGAAAGAAGAGTCTTCTTCATGTGTGAAACCTCGTTATAAATATATTATTTGACACCGTAGCGTCAGGTTGAAAAGTGTTGCTTTCATGTGAGAGCCCAAGAGCCACTCAATCCAGCCAACAGGGCGAACTTTGACAAGCTTTGGGTGGTGGGTCAAGATGATACACTTGCCGTGTGTCATTTTGTCACACTTCACATCTTTGTAAGTTCCCTCGACTTCGCTCGGGATGACAGGAGTGTGTATTGTATGTCATTCCGACCTTGCGGAGGAATCTTGTGAGGGTGGCTATGCACGGGATGACAGGAGTGTGTATTGCATGTCATTCCGACCTTGCGGAGGAATTGTGCTTGAGTGTTTAAAGATCCCTCGACTTCGCTCGGGATGACATGGTCTGTATTGTATGTCATTCCGACCTTGCGGAGGAATCTTGCAAGCTTTATGGTTATTCGTGGGTTAATGGGAGGTATCATTGCGTGAGCATCAATATTACGTTTATATCCTAACAAATTGGAATCATAAAGTGATGTATATTGGTATGACTAATAACTTGCGTCGTCGAGTGTATGAACACCAGCAATATATGATTAAAGGGTTTACGAGCAAGTATCATGTAAATAAATTGATTTATGTTGAGTCGACAAACGATGTGCATGCTGCAATAGCAAGGGAAAAACAGCTTAAGAGGTGGCGCCGAGAAAAGAAAAACAATCTTGTTGCGTCGATGAATCCAGATTGGAATGATTTGAGTGCTCAGTGGTAATGATAAGGTTAATAAAGATCCCTCGGCTATGCTCGGGATGACATGGGTCTGTATTAGAATGTCATTCCGACGCGATGCTAAGTGGTGGAACATTGATTGATGACATGAGTCTGTATTAGAATGTCATTCCGACCTTGCGGAGGAATCTTGTGAGTATTGCGATAGAATAAAAAAATAAGCACTGGTTGTGCCTTGGATGTTTTAAGGTTAATTTTGCGGCTATGCAGCAATCTTTATCTCTTGAACAGTTAACCCATACCTTTAGCCAAGGCTGTAAGCCACGGCATGATTGGCGCATTGGCACAGAACATGAAAAGTTTGGGTTTTACAAAGAATCATTGAAACCTTTGTCGTTTGATGGCCCATCAGGCATTGCGCAAGTCTTGCAGGGTTTGATGCAATTTGGCTGGCAAGCTGTTTATGAAAACAATAACCCTATTGCTTTAATCAAAGGTGGTGCATCGATTACCTTAGAGCCGGGTGGACAATTTGAGCTTTCAGGTGCGCCACTTTCCACCATTCATGATACTTATATAGAAACATCGCGTCACTTTGAAGAATTAGCGATTATCAATAAGGCTCTAAATATTGATTTCTTATGCATGGGCTTCCAACCCAAATGGGCACGTGAAGATATTTGTTGGATGCCCAAGGCACGTTATGCCGTCATGCGTGACTATATGCCCAAGGTTGGCAATAAGGGTTTGGATATGATGTTGCGCACCTCAACCATTCAAGCCAATCTCGATTTTGAATCGGAAGCCGATATGGCGCGTAAGTTGCGCATTGGCTTCTGTTTGCAGCCTTTGGTGACAGCTTTGTATGCCGCGAGCCCTTTTGAGCATGGTAAGCCGAGCCCATATTTATCCAATCGTGGCGCGACATGGCTTGATACGGATGCGGACAGGACAGGTATTCCGAGTTGTGTATTTGAATCTGATTTTGGTTTTGAAGCTTGGACAGCGTGGGTGTTGGATGTACCCATGTATTTTGTTATGCGTGATGGACACTATATTGATTGTGCGGGAGAGAGTTTTCGCGCCTTTTTGGATGGCAAACTTCCGAAACTTATGGGGCAATATCCGACCATAGAAGATTGGGAGTTGCACACATCGACGGTATTTCCAGATGTGCGTCTCAAACAATACATTGAAATGCGTGGTGCTGCGGCTGGTAATACAGCATGGATTTGTGCGCTGCCGGCTTTATGGAAAGGCCTGCTTTATGATGCGCAGGCAGAAGATGATATCTGGGGCTTGGTGCAAGATTGGCAGCATGATGAGTTATTGGTTTTGCGTGAGAATGTTACTAAAACGGCATTAAACACACAGTTTCGAGATACGAATGCCTTAGATCTATGCAAAACAATGTTGGATATAGCGCAAGCGGGGCTTGAGCGTATCAATGCGTGCAATACACAAGGTGAAAATGAAGCTGTTTATTTAGCACCTTTGAAGGAAGCTGTTATTTCAGGAAAAACACGCGCTGATATTTGGCTGCATCATTACCAGCATGATTGGCAGCAGCGTGTTGATCCTCTTTTCCGCTTAAAGTAGGGCAACCTGAACAGTTAGAGAATGTTTTTGGGTGCGCTGAATAGTTGCAAAGTAAGTACGCTTTAACTGTTAACTTCACATAGTTCTACGACATTGCCATCGGGGTCATGGCAAAATAATGCACGGCGACCAGAGCGACTTAAGGTGTAAGGAATGGCTGATTGATCCATTTTTTCGCAACTTTGTTGTAAATCCCCCACTGCCAATGCGATATGTCGATCACGACCACCGTGTTTGGGTGCTTGGCAATCTTGGTAGGGGTTGTGAACACACATCAGATGTAGTTGCTGGTTACCGCCTAACTTATAAAACAGTCCAGTAAACCCTAAATCGGGTCGTAGATCAGGCTCTAAGCCCAATATATTCTCATAAAAATCAGCGGATTTCGTCAAATCGGATATAATCATGCTTACATGTAATAGATGCAACAGAACCTCCTGTGATTGTATTATTGGATAGCATCGCTATATTCATCGTACATTTCAAGCCTGTTTATGTTAAAATATGGATAGATGGAGTATATATGTTTGGACTTGGCCCGATGGAACTTATTCTTATTCTGGTGATTGTAATTGTCTTATTTGGGGCAAAACGCCTACCTGCGATTGGCGAAGGCTTGGCAAAAGGTATTCGTAGTTTTCGTTCAAATATTAGCGATAACACATCCGATTCGGATGATAAAAAAGATGAATCCAACAAACATATCACCCATTGATTAGATTATGCCAGATATAGGTTTCTTTGAGCT
>JAUZQS010000238.1 GCA_030950875.1 Mariprofundaceae bacterium
GGCATAATCATTCAACAATGGATTAGAAAAAGGTGAAAACAACGCCGCTACCACTGTACCCGATGACAACTGCGTTAATTCTTCCTGTGATGGGGCACGCACTTTCACAACAAGGTCTGCATTCTGACATGTGTCAGCAAATGAATCCGCCAAACTTGCGCCAGCATCAACAAATGCCGCATCTGTTAGGTCAGCATGCTCACCCGCACCTTTCTGTACAACAACCTCACAACCTGCGGCAACAAACTTCTTCACCGTTTCAGGCGTTGCCGCAACACGCGTTTCATAAGCCAAAGTTTCAGTTGGAACAGCAATGCGCATCAGAAATATCCCTCACTAGTATAAAAGAAAGCAGAACCTTAAACGCGCTACGATGATTTACAAGCGTAAGGGTAGCTGTGTCAACATCCCATTCTCAGCAACTGGAAGTGTAAGCTCTATTAATTCCGATGCAGGAACAAACACATGAGCATAACGAAATAAATCATCGTCCAATATATCATCGTCATACATCAACAAATCCAAATCCAAAGTTCGCGGTTTCCAAGAGCCTTGCGTGCGATCCCTGCCATATTTATCCTCTAGTAATTTCAGCCATTTAAGAAGCTCCGCTTTCTCAGGAACATGCGTCAATAAACAACAGGCATTAAGAAAGTCATCCCCATCCATGCCAATAGCCGCTGACTGATACACATTCGAATAGGTAACACCTGGAAAATATTGATTTATATCCTGACTCGCACATTTCAAGTGCTTCTCAGGGTCAATATTTGAGCCCATACCAATAAGAGCCGTTGCCACTACACCATACCACGTTCAATCAACACGGCAACATTTTCAGAGCCACGCACAGCGCCTGGTTTGGACATCTTTAGGCGCAACCAAGGCACCTGAAACTCCTGCAATAAAATTGTTGCACATGATTCTGCCAGCTTCTCAATAAGCCCGAATGATGCTCCTTCCACAAATTCAATCAGGCGTTTAGATACAGCTTTATAATCCAATGTGTCGGTAATTTCATCACTTTTCCCAGCCTTAGAAATATCCCATGCCATTTCAATATCCAAACGTACTGTTTGGCGAATCTCGCGTTCCCAGTCATAAATACCAATAACCGTGCGAATTTCCAAACCTTCAATCAATACCAAATCATATTTCATATCTACAATACCTTTAAAAATACTCTGTATTTAAACTTGACTCTTAACGACAAAACAACAGGATGCGCCGCTTTCATTGGGAGAAATAAAATGACTGTAGATACCATTAAAGCAACTGATGAAATCGTTTCCTGTTCCGACAATGGTCAGCACCCTTTGGTTTACATTAACCTTAAAGGCGGCAAAGGAAAATGCCAGTATTGTGGCCAATCCTTTGAATTAACCAAAGCAACCCCTGCCCACTCTCACTAACTTACTGCATCTGGCGCGTCACTTCAAATAACGTAACACCCGTCGCCACCGACACATTTAACGATTCAATTTTTCCAGGCATAGGAATACTTAACAACTGATCACATGCCTCACGCACCAAGCGGCGCATGCCTTTTTCTTCAGCGCCCATCACAATAGCATTTTTACCACTAAATTTAGCATCATAAATACTATGCTCTGCTTCGCTAGCCAAGCCAGATATCCAGAAACCTGCATCCTGCAAGTCTTTCATACTTCTTGCTAAATTCGTCACGCGCAATACTGACAGCCGCGATAGTGCTCCACATGCACTTTTGGCAACCACTGGCGAATCCAAACTGGCCGCATGATCTTTGGTAATCACAATCCCTAAACAACCTGCTGCCTCTGCCGTACGAATACATGCACCTAGATTGTGCGGATCTGTTACTTGATCCAGTAATAAGACCAAGCCGGTATCGATATCTTTTACATTGGACAACCAAGGTTTAAATTCAAGCAACCCCTTAGGCTGAACCCGTGCTACGACACCTTGATGTGGAACACCCTCCGCCAAACGCTCCAAAGCTTCGCGTGGCACAAACGATACACGTACTTTATTTTTCTTCGCCAAGTGCACCAACTCATTCAATCTCGGATGATTTTTGCCTTTTACAAGCAATAACTCATCAAGCTTTTCCTTGGCATCCAAGGCATGTTTTACGGCATGAATGCCCGCCAAAATACTCATCTTATTTCATCCCCATAATTCCCATCAAGCTTTCTTTTCAACAATCATCTGCAACAATTCATCCGATTCAAAGGTTCGATAGCCACCAATTTCCAAATTTAAAGAGGCCAATGATAACATGCCAATTTGAATACGCTCCAAGGCAACCACATGATTACCAAGCGCTGCAAACATACGCCTTACCTGATGGTAACGACCTTCATGCAGAACCAAATTCGCGGTACTTTCACCTGTCACTTCTAATTCTGCAACTTTGCAAGGTCGATCATCCGCATCCAGCATCAATGTTCCACTGGCTAATTTCTCCACTTCATCGCCCTTTAAAGGCTCTGCAAGTGTGACTGCGTAAGTCTTGGAAATATCATGTTTTGGGCTGGTTAGTTGATGATTCAAAGCGCCATCATCAGTCAAAATAAGCAGCCCCGATGTGTCTTTATCTAAGCGACCTACACTGGATAAAGCAGGTTTTCGCCCCAACCAACGTTCTGGAAAATCAGCATAAATGAGGCGTCCATTTTCTTTGCGTGAGCAGACTGTTGCCAAGGCCTTATGATAAATCAATGTCAGTCCATGTGGGTGATCCAAAGCTTTGCCTTCTAACATCACTTGCGATGGAAATACTTTTTGCGATGCTGACTTTGCAAGTTCTCCATCAATGGTTAGCCAACCAGAGCGCACCCAATAGCCAACATCTTTGCGTGCCCCATAGCCTAAATTCGATAAGACTTTCTCCAAACGTTCCTTTTTCGCAGTCACGTTTACCGTACCCCATGCATAATCTTAAAGCCTTGTGTTTCAATCACCGTATGCTGACTCCTTACATGTTTCGCCAATATTTCTTCATAAGGAAGCTTGCGGTTTGCTACCATATAAAAATGACCGCCACGTTTTAAACTGCGACAACCTTGTGCCAAAATCTCCTGACCCAAAGTAATATCTTGTGCCTGCCCTGTATGAAAGGGTGGGTTGCAAACTACATAATCCAATTTTCTCGGTAACCCATCAAGCTGCGCATCCTGCCAGTAAAGTTTCACCTTATCCTGCCATAGCTGAATATTCTTCTTCGCACAGTGCAGTGCCATATCATCCGCATCGACCATATGCCATTGACTAATCGCTGAATATTTCTTTAAAACACGCTCTGACAACAGGCCATAACCACAACATAAATCCATGCTTTCACCCGATAATTCAGGTAAATGCTGCAACAGCAACTCTGAGCCTATATCCGCACGATCCCAACTAAACAGCCCCGGCTGTGAGTACAAGCCATGGGCTTCCACATACTGTATTTTGGCCGTATCGAGCCATTGATTCGCTAAATGCTCATCAAATTCATTGTTGCGCGTCGCTGAAAATATTCTGCATTTCGATTTTGATGTGGAACCGACATGACCAGCCAGCTTCTTTAACGCCCCATCATACGATTT
>JAUZQS010000239.1 GCA_030950875.1 Mariprofundaceae bacterium
CGCGCGCCGAGCACTACAAACACGGCCGTTCCAGTCATTGAAAATGAGCCTTTGGTGACTTTACCGATATGTACAAACAAGTCAGATAATACTTTCTTGGTATCTGTGACAACAAACTCAGCATCTTTGGTCTTAATAAGACCCGTATCCCCTGCCTGACCACCAGACTCAGCATAAAAAGGTGTTTGATTCGCAACAATCCAAGCTTCATCGCCCTCATGGATCACCTCAACGGCTTTATCACCCTGAATAAATGCTAAAAGAGCGCCTTCAGCATTAAGTGTGGAATAACCCAAAAAATCGGTCGCGCCATGTTGCTCACGAACCTCAAACACAGCCTTTGGCAATGCGGCTTCACCAGAGCCACCCCATGCAGCGCGAGCTCTCGTGCGTTGCTCTTCCATACAAACTTCAAAACCAGCCATATCCAAATGAATATCTTGGCCTTTAAGAATGTCGGCCGTTAAATCGGTAGGAAAACCAAATGTATCGTAAAGCGTAAACAGTGTTTGGCCAGGAATCGTGCCACCCTGCCCAGCATCTGCCACGGCTTGCTCAACAAGCTTCAAACCTTTATCCAAGGTTTTGATAAAACGCTCTTCTTCAATGCGAATCACCTGCTTGATATTACCTTGATGCTCTTTTAATTCCTCAAAGTGATCGCCCATTTCAGATACCAGTGCATCCACCAGTTTGTACAAAAATGCTTCCTTCATACCCAATAAACGACCATGGCGACAAGCACGGCGAAGGATGCGGCGCAACACAAAACCTCGCCCTTCATTGGATGGCAATACACCGTCAGCCAAAAGAAAAGAAACAGAACGTAAATGATCCGCCAAGACACGCAGTGAAACATCCTGCTCTTTGTTCGCCCCAAGTTTTACACCTGTAACATTACATGCGGCGGCAATCAAATGTTGGAATAAATCAATATTGTAGTTGTCGTGGGTACCTTGCAGTACAGCCGCAACACGCTCCAAACCCATGCCTGTATCAACCGAAGGCTTGGGCAATGGGTTTAAATTCCCTTCTTCATCACGGTCATATTGCATGAAAACCAAGTTCCATATTTCCACATAACGATCGCCATCTTCATCATCTGTACCCGGAGGCCCACCCCAAACATCAGCACCATGATCAAAGAATATTTCCGAACAAGGTCCACAAGGCCCTGTATCACCCATACTCCAAAAATTATCTTTGGCACCAATGCGGGCGATTCTATCTTCTGATATGCCAATACCTTTTGTCCACAAATCATACGTTTCGTCATCATCTTCAAAGACAGTCACAAATAAGCGGTTGGGATCGAGTTTAAGCTCAACGGTTAAAAATTCCCAAGCATGTTCAATAGCTTCTTTTTTGAAATAGTCACCAAAGGAAAAGTTACCCAGCATTTCAAAAAACGTATGATGACGCGCTGTATGCCCAACATTTTCGAGGTCGTTATGTTTGCCGCCAGCACGCACACATTTTTGACTTGATGTTGCAGTTTTATAAGAGCGTGTTTCATCGCCCAAAAACACATGCTTAAACGGAACCATGCCAGCATTGGTAAACATCAAGGTTGGATCACCATGCGGAACCAATGAGCTAGATTCCACAACCTCATGCCCTTTAGCCTCAAAGAACGCTAAAAATTTCTGACGAATCTCAGATGTTTTCATGCTTTAATCCTCATGCCTTCAAATGTCCGTATTCTCTTGATTTAATGCCTGCAAAATGGTTGCAGCATCAAAGCCTTTGTTTCTCAAATAACGCGCTTGACGCTGCCAAACACGCTGATCATATCGCCACTGTTGTTGTGGGTCACGTTTGTTCAATATACCCAAGCAAGACTGCAAAGCATTGTAATCACCTTCCGCTTCTTCAACTGCTATTTGCAAGGCTGTTTCATCCACACCTTTTTGCCGCGCTTTTTCTGCTGCAAACCAAAGCGCTTCACCTTTGCCCAAGCGATAACGTAAAAAAGCTTCGGCATAACGCGCTTCACTTAAGGAACCATATTGTTTTAACAGATCAACCACCGAATCTATGGCAATCTCATCACAGTCACGTTGCAATAATTTATTGCGAAGCTCCACCTCACAATGTTCACGCATGGTCAATAATCGCAGGGCTATGCTATAGACTTCCTGCACATCCTGCCGAAACACGCTTAAGCTTCTACTTCTGCACCTTGTCCATCACTCAGGCCCAAATCAACACGAACTTTCCCTTCAATCTCTTCCAACATATCTGGATTATCTTTCAAAAATTGAATGGCATTATCACGCCCTTGCCCGATGCGTTCTGTACCTGCTGCATACCAAGCACCGCTCTTTTTAATATGTCCAAACTCAACACCCATATCAACAACTTCACCAACATGCGATATGCCTTCACCATACATAATGGAGAACAATGCTAACTTAAATGGTGGTGCCATTTTGTTTTTTACAACCTTGACCTTGGTTGAGTTACCCAAAATTTCGTCACCTTTCT
The DNA here is from genome assembly GCA_030950875.1 of Mariprofundaceae bacterium. Taxonomy (GTDB): domain Bacteria; phylum Pseudomonadota; class Zetaproteobacteria; order Mariprofundales; family Mariprofundaceae. Next base: position 2,488 of record JAUZQS010000239.1, read on the forward strand.
TGATAGAACCTGTACGACGCACATCCAAGCGAATAGAAGCATAAAACTTCAGTGCATTACCACCCGTTGTAGTTTCTGGGTTGCCAAACATCACACCAATTTTCATACGAATCTGGTTGATGAAAACAATCGTTGTTTTCGAGCGTGAAATCGAGCCTGTTAATTTACGTAAAGCTTGCGACATTAAACGTGCCTGCAAACCCATATGTGAATCACCCATGTTACCTTCAAGCTCTGCCTTTGGCGTCAATGCAGCCACCGAATCCACGACAATAATATCCAACGCACCCGAACGTGTTAACATATCTACGACTTCAAGAGCCTGTTCGCCACAATCTGGCTGTGAGAGCAATAAATCATCGACATTGACACCTAATTTTTCAGCATAAAGCGGATCAAGCGCATGTTCAGCATCTACAAAGGCAGCTTTGCCACCCAGTTTTTGAGCTTCTGCTATAGCATGCAATGCCAATGTTGTTTTACCTGAGCTTTCTGGGCCATAGATTTCAACAATGCGACCACGCGGATAACCTGCGATACCCAGCGCCGCATCCAATGCCAATGAACCAGATGGAATGACATCAATAGCAACGCGTGCTTGATCGCCCATACGCATGATGGTGCCTTTACCAAACTGACGCTCAATCTGCGCTAATGCAGTATCCAGTGCTTTATCTTTATCCGACATATTCCCTCCAACGTTGCTGAATCCAAATCAGTTCCGTCAATCATCCTGCTTCAATATTACCCTACTTAAAGCTTTGCGAACGGTAGCAGTCTGTACCACCCACAACAACGGGTACTTTCACAAAGGCATTACGTTGCCTATGTTCTCCGCTGTAATTGCTTTGTTTTATATCAAACAGCTGTCAATGCAGCATTAAATACTGCACTTGGACGCATAGCTTTTTTCAATTTTTCAGGATCTGGATGAAAATAACCGCCCATATCCACAGCTTTCCCTTGCGCCGCATTCAGCTCTTCCATAATGATTTGCTCTTGCGCGGCCAAGTGTTTTGCCAAAGGTGTAAATTTCATTTTTAACGTTTGGTCATCATCCTGTTCGGCCAAAGCCTGCGCCCAATACATTGCCAAGTAAAAATGGCTGCCACGATTATCCAATTCACCCACCTTTCGTGATGGCGACTTGTTCTTTTTGAGAAACTTCGCATTGGCCTGATTCAAACAACTTGCCAATATCAAAGCTTTTTTATTCCCTGTTTTCTCAGCCAGACTTTCAAGCGATACTGCCAAGGCAAGAAATTCACCCAATGAATCCCAGCGTAAATGTCCTTCTTGCACAAACTGCTGCACATGTTTCGGTGCAGAACCACCCGCTCCGGTCTCAAACAAACCACCACCAGCCAAAAGTGGTACGATTGAAAGCATTTTTGCACTCGTACCTAACTCAAGAATAGGAAATAAATCGGTCAAATAATCACGGAAGATGTTGCCCGTGACTGAAATGGTATCTTTACCTTCTTTAACACGTTTTAAAGTATAACGAATCGCATCTTGTGGTGATAAAATCTGAATATCCAAACCAGCCGTGTCATAATCTTTTAAATAGATTTCCACTTTCCGAATCAAGTTTGCATCATGTGCACGTTGCGAATCCAGCCAGAATATAGTTGGCTTATACGTCGCTTTGGCACGGTTGACAGCCAACTTCACCCAGTCTCGAATCGGAGCGTCTTTACTCTGGCACATACGCCAAATATCACCCTTTTCAACACTGTGTTCCATTAAAGTATTGCCCGCTTTATCCAATACACGAACCACACCATTCATGGGTATTTCAAAGGTTTTGTCATGCGAACCGTATTCTTCAGCTTTTTGCGCCATTAAGCCTACATTTGCCACATTACCCATCGTTTTAGGGTCAAAAGCTCCATTTTCTTTGCAAAATTGAATGGTTTCTTGATAAACACCTGCATAACAACGATCTGGAATCATCGCCTTGGTATCATGCAGTTGGCCATCTGCCCCCCACATCTTACCCGAAGAACGAATAGCCGCAGGCATGGATGCATCAATAATAACGTCACTCGGCACATGTAAATTGGTAATACCTTTATCCGAATCCACCATCGCAAGCGCAGGGTTACGCTGATATACAGCTTGAATATCCGCTTCAATGGCTTGGCGCTGCTCTTCTGGCAAACTGCTGATTTTGCTATAGATATCACCCAAACCATTATTGGCACTCACTCCAAGTTCCGCAAATACATCAGTATATTTTTCAAACACATCTTTGAAATACACCGTGACCGCATGACCAAAGATAATCGGGTCAGAGATCTTCATCATCGTTGCTTTCAAGTGTAGCGATAACATGATGCCACTTTTATTCGCAGCTGCGATTTGCTCGGCATAAAAAGCGCGCAAAGCACGCACACTCATCACTGTTGCATCAATCACCTCATCTTTCTGCACATCCAAATTCTCTTTTAAAACAATGCATTTTCCATCATCAGCGTATAATTGAATACTTACGCTATCAGCTTGAGTCAAAACAACTGACTGTTCACTGCCATAAAAATCACCATCGGACATGTGTGCAACATGTGTCTTAGAATCATGACGCCATGCCCCCATCGAATGGGGGTTATCTCTGGCATATTGCTTCACTGCATCCGCCACACGGCGATCGGAATTTCCTTCTCGCAAGACTGGATTCACAGCCGACCCCAACACCTTGGCATAACGTGATTCAACAGATTTATCCTCATCTGTCCGTGCAACTTCTGGATAGTTAGGGATATCAAAACCATGCTCTTGAAGCTCTTTAATAGCAGCTTGAAGTTGTGGTACAGAAGCACTGATATTGGGTAATTTAATAATATTGATGTCAGGGCACTGGGTAAGCCTAGCCAATTCAGTCAAGGTATCGGCTTGCTTCTGCTGCTCAGTTAAATTTTCAGGAAAATTCGCCAAAATCCTTGCTGCTAGTGATATATCTTTGCTCTCAACACGCACCGCAGCAGCTTGCGTAAAAGCCTGTACAATAGGAAGAAAGGAGTAAGTTGCTAAAGCTGGAGCCTCATCTGTTTTGGTATAAATGATGGTGGGTATATTGGAAGTCATTTTAATCCTGTT
>JAUZQS010000024.1 GCA_030950875.1 Mariprofundaceae bacterium
GCAAACCTGAACCCTGGAAAAGGTACTGAACTGGGAAAAACAAGGCCTGTTTTAATTGTACAGGATCAAGCGCTCATTGATGTGGAACACCCATCAACACTGATTATTCCATTAACCACGCAGCTCATTGATAATGCTGAACCATTGAGAATACGGATTGCGGCAAAGGACAAGCTCGATAAAACGTCCGATTTACTGATTGACCAGCTCCGGGCCATTGACAATCGCCGCCTGATCGAAGATCCACTTCTACAATGTTCTGATGAGTTTATGGGACACGTTGACCAGTGTATGCAGGCAGTTCTGAGCATTCAGACAACGGACACATCATTGAACTGAAAAGGCAGTTACTAATCACTGGCCTTCGACTATGACCCACCTAACAAAGGGTAGCGTCCCGAATGGCACTAAGTTAAGCATTTCCAGCCTTATATTTACTTCGGTATGGAATGGGCTTCATTTGGTGTCTCGGAGCTGTTAACAACTGGTGATTTTTAGGCCGTCGTTTGACAGCCCTAGATTCGCTCCTTCCTAGTCTTTCCACGATAATATTTTGCGCGATGGATTGATATAAAAGACGAACCAAATCGTGCCGTTTTTTATCTGACATATCTTGAGCAAGTTGAGTGCTCCACAATCGAACGGTTTGTAAGCTTGCCTTAAAACTTATGCGACGAGCCTTCTGTTTAGTATGAGCAATAGCGTCCATAATAAGGCTTTGAATGCAGTTATAAGCAATAAGGTGCATCATGATTTCTTTGCGGACCATGGCTGGTGATTTGCAGCGTAAAATATCCATACCCATGGTCGTTTTGATGTCACGAAAAAACAATTCGACATCCCAACGCTCAAAATAAAGATCTGCTATTTCATCCGCAGGGTACAGTTTTTCATCCAGCAATGTTGTCACAATATAAAATGCTTGAACGCGAAAACCAGGTTGAGTTACAGCAACCTTTATTTGTCGCAATGGGAGGGTTTCAGGTAAGAGCTCCCAATCAGCCTTTGAGTAGCTGGAAGCCTTGCTATACTTGGGCTTAGGCCATTCAATAAGCAAGTCGTTTTCACTAATGACCTTGTTGGCATTGGATGCTGAAACTGGTTTTCTCCGTGCCAGTGTCACCACCGAATCAACGCCTTTATCCTTGAATGTAGACTGGTCGTAATAACTACAAAAACCTTTATCTCCAAGGAAAATATCACCCTTTTCAAACGTGCCTCTCTGTTGACGTAACATGGGAAGTTCATGACTCTTCTTGTTGCCCAACTCATAACTAAGAAGCGCTCCATTAGCCAAGTTAAAGCAAGCACATAAGGCTGCCTGTGGAAATCCGCAGCCAAGCGTCTGATTCTTTTGTTGTGGCCATTCATCTTGATTCTTAACAGTGTCAGGCATGCTCAGACCAGTCCCATCAACAACAATCACCCGCCTGCCTTGCAGGCGTGTGCTACAAGCAGCATGAGAAAGGTATTGCGACAGGTGTTTGAAAATATTCTCAAGCCATGTTTCATCTAATTTCTTGCGTGCTTGGCAATAGGCAGAAGTGGAACAGGAAATCGCTTTCCCTGAACTCTTTGCCACAAAAGCCTGAAATTTCACAGCAACCTCTTTACAACCGCCTTCTGCATCCAACACCTGTGAAAGGAATGCCCAAAAGGTGTTTTGTTTGCTGAAAACGCGGTTGCGACTATGGGAGCCTGATTTGGATGATGCAAGATGGTGAGAGGGGATAAACTTTCCAAAACATTCACCAAGTTGGACAAGGGACTTCTTTTTCAACTTGGATAGTTCTTCTGTCAGTTTCTGCTGTGCTGTTCGCGCTGGTTGTCGTTGCTTTGGAAGGTGTAGGTTTGGCAAGATAAGTGTCGTAAAATACATGATATAAACTAACACTTTTGGAACTATTTGCCACCCTGTTAGCACTACTTTAAATACTTAACTTAGTGCCATTCGGTAGCGTCCCCTTTAATTAGGAATATGGCTATAATTATTCTGTTTTTCACATTACAGAAGTCTTATCCATGGAAGAAATTAAAGCCATGGCACTGATGCATGGAAAACAAGAAAAAAAATCAGTTAAAGATTTGAATTTCTAGAACAGCATCATGCCACCACCCACCCAAAGCGCTCACTACTGCCAATAGCCACTGCACCCATCAAATCCAAGCATTTACTCATTGCCCGCAAAGCATCTGTCACAGCAAAAGCTACTGTGCCTAGATAATTTAAAGCATCAATCGCAATGGGTAATGCTATTACAGTCATGCTAACACCTTTAGCCAGTTATCTAAATTTGAGTGACAGGCATGTATTCAAGCCCGGCATCGCAAATCATCTTTATAAAGGTGCAAGATGCGCAATTGCCTTAGTATTAAAACAAAGCATAGGCAGAGAAATTTAAAATCCGCAAAAATCGGACAAACCTAGCCGTAAGCAACCATATTACTCTAATGCAATTAAAACGGAATGCTCATTTGAGCATTTAATACTCTTGAAATATATGAGTTATTGCCTTTAGAAAAACCTAGCTTCACTTCTCCTGTGATTCCCTGCTTGTTTTGATATCGCAAACCCAGTTTTGCTGTGCTTATGTTTGTTGGAATACTTTGAAGATCTAACGAATAAACCGTACTGGCTGCATTAGAAAAGAAGAGGTTCTGTGTTGCTGATATATTATTGGTTTGCATGTATTGCCCTTCAATAAGTGGTGTAAAAGTGCCCGCCGAAGATGTTGAAATATCGTAAGAGGCTACAGCACCTACTACTGCTGAAGCGGCATTAAATTTCATGGCATTATAGTTTAATAAGCGGGTGCTATTTCCACTTTCATTATATGACCCGAGTGTTGAGTAAAGAAACTCTCCACGAACAAACGGTTCAAATTTCACAGTTGATACTTGCACAGCTGTACTTAAAGACAATGAGCCAAAATATGAATTTGCAGTACGATCACCATGAACAAAAACATTATCTGTGGACTCCCAACGTCGATTGTTAAGCGAACTTCTTCCATATCCCAGCCAGCCATCAATAAAAGTGTTTTTATTTGGATTGTAGCTGGCATACATTGAAACAGAAGGACTTGTAGTCGTTGTTTCCGTGCCTTGAGCACCTATCTTTGTAGTGTCCCAGCCAAAACCTGCAACAGCTCCTATAATCAAATTACTTTTTAGCAAATGATCCATGCCGATAGAAAGGCTACCTGATGTAAATCGATTATTAGATACGCCTTCTGCATTGATAGAACCATAATTCAAATCACTGCCAAACCATAAACCCGTTACCTTATGATTTTCTTCTGCATTAGTAGGTGATATTACAGGCAGCTCTGAACTGTTTGATGCTAACAAATAAGGTTCCAAGGCATACAAAGCTTCCTGAATAGTTGTTGGAGTCATAAGGCGGCTGCTAGAGGAGGAGCCGGTAATAAACCCTGAATGCAGTCTTTGCAGGCGAGATGAGAGGCTTCTGTTCTGGGCATTAACAAAATGCTGAATAGATAAAACCTGCCCAACTATTTGTCCTTGTACACTTGAATCCAAAGCAGGGTTGGAGTTAGAGGAAACATAAGTAAACAGTCCCATATTGGTAGCCGTCCCCACCTGTGTGGTAACAGCTACATCCCGTGCGCCCGCTGTGCCCACAGGAGTTGTCGCAGTAATACTTGTAGCATTTACTACTACAACCCCCGTGGCGGCAGCCCCGCCTATGGTGACAGCTGGAGCTCCGGTAAAGTTGGTTCCAGTGATAGTAACATTAGTGCCTCCTGCTACTGGGCCACTGCTGGGAGTGATACTGGTAATGGTAATAGTCGGTGGAGCAATAGCTGCAGCATAAGCTGAGAATGATGAAAAAAGAGTGATGAACATAATGGTCATAATTTTTAGTAAAAGCACAATTGTACCGCGCTTACTTTGCTGAAGTTTTTTAAGCATTATATTCCCTCTCTATCCCTTATATGCACCATAATAACCATGAATAGTATAAAAGATATAGATAAAAAAGCATTCAACCGCTCTTAATTTATAAGAATAAACTGGCCACCCACAGTTACTTCTAACTTTTTCAATATCTTTGTTCAGATGACAATTAATATGCCACTGCCAATTAAAAATATTTCATAGCATATCCTTCGTGGTGAAAACACGATTCATCTCGTGTAAGCTCTCGCCACTGTCTTGGAGGGCACTCTATGAATATCAATACGCAAGCAACAACCCCATTTGAAGGTCAAAAACCTGGTACTTCGGGGCTGCGAAAAAAAGTTAAAGTTTTTCAACAACCAGGATATTTGGAAAACTTTGTACAGTCTGTATTTGATAGCATTGGTGATTTTCAAGGGCAAACCCTTGTTGTTGGTGGTGATGGTCGTTTCTTTAATCCAGAGGCTATCCAAATCATTATCAATATGGCAGCTGCCAATGGCTTTGCCCGTGTACTTGTCGGACAAAATGGTATCCTCTCCACCCCTGCAGCTTCATGTGTTATTCGTAAATATGGTGCCTTTGGCGGCCTCATTCTTTCTGCCAGCCATAACCCTGCTGGCCCAGATGAAGATTTTGGCATCAAGTATAATATTGCTAATGGTGGTCCTGCACCTGAGAAAATTACTGATGCCATTTATGCCAAGACAGAAAATATTAACGCTTACAAAACACTAGCAACGCCCATACATGTTGATTTAAGCCAGCAAGCTATATCTCAGGTTGCAGAGATGAGTGTCGAAGTCATTGATTCGGTTAGTGATTATGCAGAATTGATGCAATCACTGTTTGATTTTGATGCTATTCGCACCCTTCTAGCCTCTGACTTCCGAATGTGTTTTGATGCCATGCATGCTGTCACGGGGCCTTATGCCAAAGTCATTTTACAAGACATGTTGGGCGCATCAACCGATAGTCTTATAAATTGCACACCACTAGAAGACTTTGGTGGTGGTCACCCTGACCCCAACCTAACCTATGCCAAAGAACTTGTGGATATATTGTATGGTGAGCATGCTCCTGATTTCGGTGCGGCATCCGATGGTGATGGTGATCGCAACATGATTCTTGGCAAACACTTTTTTGTTACGCCAAGTGACTCATTGGCAATTCTTGCTGCCAATGCTAAAACTGCACCTGCATATAAGGCTGGCATTGCTGGCATTGCTCGCTCGATGCCAACCAGTGGCGCTGCCGATCGTGTGGCCGATGCATTGGGTCTAGATTGTTATGAAACGCCAACAGGTTGGAAGTTCTTCGGCAATCTGATGGATAGCGATAAAGTCACCTTGTGTGGCGAAGAGTCCTTTGGCACAGGCTCGAACCATGTACGTGAAAAAGATGGTCTTTGGGCAGTATTATTTTGGTTAAATATTCTTGCAGTACGCGGACAATCAGTTGAAAATATTGTCACTGAACATTGGAAAAAGTTTGGTAGGAATTATTATTCCCGCCACGACTACGAGGCCGTACCAACAGATGCCGCTAACCAGGTAATGGAGCATGTTCGTGGGCAGTTTAAAAGCTTGCAAGGTAGCATATTGGCAGGTCGTAAAATCCAAACCTGCGATGATTTCTCCTATACGGACCCCGTTGATCAAAGCGTCAGTAACAATCAGGGTATTCGTATACTATTTGAAGATGGTTCGCGTATTATTTTTCGTTTATCAGGCACCGGTACCCAAGGTGCAACCATTCGCCTTTATTTGGAGTCATATGAGGGAGATGTAAGTAAGCAGGGGATGGATGCTCAAGATGCCCTTGCAGACCTGATTATAGCATCTGAAAGTATTTCAAAACTACAACATTTCACAAACCGAAGTAAACCTACGGTTATTACCTAACGCATGGAAGTAATGCCAACAGCAGTTCGAAACTGTCCAAATAAAGGATATTTAGAAATTGACTGGAGCGATGGACACACCATCACGTACCTCTACAAAGATTTACGTGTATTGTGTCCATGCGCTGGCTGTCGCGGTCATGCACCCGATCAAGCCAAGGTTATTTCGGGTAAAGAAGATGTTAAAATAACCCATATCGAACTGGTTGGTAACTATGCTATTCGCCTTGCCTTTGATGATGGGCATGGCACGGGTTTATATACATTTAAACAAATCTATAATGGTGAGTTTAACCGCTAGCCAGTTCACACAGGTTAAAGTTTATCTTTATCAGATATTTCATGCTGATTTTGAATACCTGCACCATCCACAAGGTGTTTGGGCAACTCTTTCTTTGTTTTACCTGCAAGCACGCCCAACGTGGCAATTTGATTGATGACATTACCTCTACCTGATTTGATACGATCCAAGGCTGTTCCATAAGCGTCCTGTGCTTGACCCAAGCGACTACCAATTTCTTCAAAAGCCTTGATAAAATCAACCATTTTATCGTGCAATTTACTGGCTCTATCAATCAATTTAACCACATTCTCACTTTGCCGTTCATAGCGCCAAAGCCGTTCAATAAGTTTCAATGTTGCATATAAGGTGGAAGGTGTAACAACAGCCACACGCTGCTCAAAAGCGGCTTCAAAAATGCTTGAATCAGCCTCAATTGCCATCAAATAAGCACCTTCAATGGGCATAAACATCAACACATAATCGGGAGAATGGACATTCGGCAAATGCTCATAACGCTTGCTTGATAGCTCTTGAATATGCGTTTTCATACTTCGTAAATGCGCAGAAAGTGCTATTGCACGCTCAGTGTCATCCGATGCTGATACAGCACGTTCATAGTCAGTTAGAGATACCTTAGAATCAATAATAACCTGCTTATCGCCTGGCATATACACTACAACATCTGGACGCAGGCGTTTTCCATCTTCCCCTGCAAACGATTGTTCACGTGCAAATTCATGGCCTTCACGTAAGCCTGATGATTCTAAAATGCGTTCTAGAATCATTTCACCCCAATTACCTTGTACTTTACTCTCTCCTTTTAGCGCTTGTGTTAAATTTAGTGCATCAGCACTCATTTGCTGATTTAAGTCTTTTAATTGTACTAAATGTTCCCGAAATGATGCCCGTTCCTTGCTGTCATCGGTATGAATTTCATCCACACGCTTACGGAAATCACCCAGTTGTGTGCGCATCGGCTTTAATACCTCATCAAGACTACGCTGGTTTTGTTCGTTCAAGGCCTTACCTTTTTCTTCAAAGATTTGATTGGCAAGCACTTTAAATTCATTGCCCAACTTCTCTTTGGCATCATCAAGAAATTGCAGCTTTTCAACCGATGCTTTACGCTCTTCTGTTAACCTTGTTTCAAGCTTACTTACCTCTGATTTATGGTTTGATAGCTCTAGGTTTAATGTATGGATGGTTTGGTCTTTTTGAGATAAATGCACAGTCAATTTTTCAGTATCTTTTTCTGCATGCTGAGCACGTTCATTGAGCGAAGCATGACTCACCATTTGCGCTGTCAAATCTTGCATTTGTGTATCAATCAAATGCTTTTGCGCCAGAATATCTTCTTCAAGCTCACTTACTGTTTGATTCAGTTCTAAAACCACTTGTTTTTGACGCTGATATTGCAACCACCATAAAATCAATAAAAACAGCAATACACAAGAAAGAAATATGACAGCTTGATCTACTTCAACC
>JAUZQS010000240.1 GCA_030950875.1 Mariprofundaceae bacterium
GTCTCCTCCGGCATTAATCATGGCATTTTGGATGCCATATTTTTTAAGCACCTCAATACCACGATCCATGGCATAACCTTTGGCAATGCCACCAAAATCTAGTTGGCAGGTTGGCGTAGTGCGTGACCATTGTTTGGCTTGAGGTTGGAGGCAGTTTCTCGTGCCAGGCAAAAGTTTTTGAATAGATGCTAAGGAAGGCGGTGTGTTTGGAGGCTCGGGGTTGGAAAAGCCCCAAAGTTTGTTTAGTGCGGCAAGTGTAGGGCTAAAAGCACCATGACTTTGCTGTTCAATATTCAAGGCGATTTCAATGAGTGTATTGACTTCGGGGGTAAAAGTGAAAGAGCTGTGTATAGGAAATTGATTGAAGTCTTTGATGCTATTGGCCTTATCACCATAAATAGTGAATGTATCTTCAATACGCTGCATTTCTTGAGCTGCTTTGCGGATAGCTGTCATGGCAATATCTTTATCAGCATGAACAATGGTGAAACTTACTAATGTACCCATCATAAAACGAGTTTCATGGATATCTTTTGGGGAATAGTCACAAGATAATAAAAAACTTGTGACGGTGATTAAGAGTAGTGTATAAATGTGTCGCATGCGCATAGCTTGGTTGGAATAAGTAGTATTTCAAGTTTTTATAGAACTTTGTAAAAAAGTAACTATTCAGCACGGTTACAAAACAAGATGTAGCTGTTCAGATTGCAGCTGATTTGCCCGAGATCAAGGCGAAAAAACGGAACGTACTCGTGTACGTGAGTATTTTTCAACGCAAATATCGTGTGAATCAGTGGCGAGCTGAATAGTTGCGTAAAAACTTGCATGGAACTTGCTTGTGATAAAATTGGATACATTCTAAGAAAAAAGGATAAGCCGTGAAAAACATACCTCCTATGCGTTCATTCTTACCTCAAGAAACGGTGGAAATGATTGAAAAATATGGCTCAGATCTGTCTGGAGACTTAGCGTTTGATCAAGAAATGACTATTTTATTCAGTGATATGCGCGGATTTACTGAATTAGCAGAAAAATATGAACCACGTGAAGTTTACGCAACCATTAACGCTAGTTTATCAATGCAGACAGGAATTATTATGCGCCATGGGGGCAGCATTAATAAGTTTTTGGGAGACGGTTTATTGGCATGCTTTTCAGGGGACAACAGGGGTGAGCAGGCATTGTTGTGTGTTGTCGAATTAATAACTGAACTGCAAAAAAGTGAAAGCTCATCTGGTAAACTGCCTTGTCGTGTAGGCTTTGGCATGCACGATGGTCATGTACTGTTTGGACTGCTTGGTGATGAAATGCGTAAAGAGTTTACGGTGATTGGTGATGTGCCCAATACAGCTGCGCGTTTGTGTGGGATTGCCCAACCTTTTCAGGGCTTAATGACTGAAGCTTGTATGCGTATCATTCCTGATGATTTGGCTAAAAAATATTGTCGATACCTGAATTCTGTTTACTTTAAAGGTAAACGAGATGGTATGGATGTATTTTATGTGGATGTTGAATCATAGCCCGTGTTATTACACATAATAGACCGAAAGACGCTTTGTTTTTATTGACTGTGTAGGTTGTACTAAGTCCAGTGGGCTCTTAGGGTGCGCTCCAAGTAATTAAAAAATTAATGCAGTGAATAGTGAACATATGTGTTCTATTATTTAGCTATGAGTTACAAGGAGATGCATGTGAGCAATAGCTTTGGTGCGCGTAAGACCCTGATGGTAGATGGTAAAGAATATACATATTACGATGTGAATGAAGCAGGTGATACTGCACACTTACCATTCTCGATGAAAATTCTTTTGGAAAACATGTTACGCCGAGAAGATGGCGATATAGTAAGCCGTGCCGATGTTGAGGCGATTGCACAGTGGGATGCTAAAGCTGAGCCAAGTAAAGAAATTGCTTATATGCCTGCTCGCGTATTGATGCAGGATTTTACAGGTGTGCCTGCGATTGTGGATTTGGCGGCGATGCGTGATGCAGTGGTCGCATTGGGTGGTGATACTTCAAAAATAAACCCATTGGTGCCTGCTGAATTGGTGATTGATCATTCGGTGCAAGTTGATGTGTTTGGTTCGGATGCGGCGTTAGCACAAAATTCAGAGCTTGAGTTTAAACGTAATAAAGAACGTTATAATTTTTTAAAGTGGGGTCAAAATGCCTTTGAAACATTTAAGGCCGTACCACCTGATATGGGTATTGTGCATCAAGTAAACTTGGAATATTTGGCACGTACAGTGTTTGTGAATGATGAAGGCGTGGCATATCCGGATACTTTAGTTGGTACTGATTCTCATACTACCATGATTAATGGCCTAGGCGTGCTTGGTTGGGGTGTGGGTGGTATTGAAGCGGAAGCTGCTATGCTTGGTCAGCCGATTTCCATGTTGATTCCTAAAGTCGTCGGCTTTGAACTGACAGGCAAACTACCAGAAGGTGCAACGGCCACCGATTTAGTGCTGACGGTTGTTGAAATGCTTCGTGCCCATGGTGTAGTGGGTAAGTTTGTTGAGTTTTATGGCTCAGGTTTGGCAAACCTTCCTTTGGCAGATCGTGCAACGATTGCCAATATGGCACCTGAATATGGTGCGACCTGCGGTATTTTCCCCATTGATGATGAAACCTTGAATTATTTGCGTCTATCAGGTCGTTCAGAAGAAAATATTGCTTTGGTTGAAGCGTATGCCAAGGCACAAGGCATGTTTGGCTCAAATCCATCAGCGCAATACAGTGAAACCTTGGGCTTGGATATGTCCACGGTTGTGCCATCCTTAGCTGGGCCAAAACGACCTCAAGATCGGATCGCTTTAAGTGATTCAAAAGCAGCATTTCAAAAAGATGTTGCCAATATTAAGGCAGAAGCAGGTCTTGATACACATGCGATAACAACCACGATGAATGGCAAGGAAGTCATTATTGATGATGGCGCGGTGGTGATTGCAGCGATTACCTCTTGTACCAATACATCTAACCCATCAGTGATGCTGGGAGCGGGTTTGGTCGCCAAAAAGGCTGCTGCACTTGGCTTGAAATCTGCGCCATGGGTAAAAACATCATTGGGCCCTGGCTCAATGGTGGTGACAGAGTATTTAAAAGGTGCTGGTTTGATGGAACCCTTGAAAGAGCTTGGCTTTCATGTTGTCGGTTATGGCTGTACGACTTGTATTGGCAATTCAGGGCCATTGCCTGTGGAAGTATCCAAGGCGATTGCAGAAGGCGATTTGGCAGTGACATCTGTCTTATCAGGTAACCGCAACTTTGAAGGCCGAGTCCATTCCGAAGTGCGTATGAACTACTTAGCATCCCCACCCTTGGTGGTGGCTTACGCTATTGCGGGTACGATGAATATTGATTTGTATCATGATGCTCTTGGGCAGGATAGCGATGGCAATGATGTATTCTTAAAAGATATTTGGCCGACGCAGGCAGAAGTTGCAGATGCAGTGGCAGGTGTGACGCGTGAGAACTTCTCTAAATCATATGCGGATGTGTTTGCAGGCGATAAAAATTGGCAAGCCTTGGCAGCACCAACAGGTGATCGTTTTGAATGGGATGATGCATCAACGTATATTCAAAACCCTCCATATTTTGAAGGCATGACCAAAGATATTGGCGATATTTCAGATATTAAAGCAGCACGCGTATTGGCAATATTGGGTGATTCGGTGACCACCGATCATATCTCGCCTGCTGGTGCGATTAAGGCAGACTCACCTGCTGGCACTTACTTGCGTGAACATGGTGTTGAGCAAAAAGATTTTAACTCGTATGGCTCGCGCCGTGGTAACCATGAGATTATGATGCGTGGTACATTTGCCAATATTCGTTTGCGTAACCAATTGGAGCCAGGTACTGAGGGTGGTGAAACCATTCATCAGCCATCGCAAGCCGCGATGAGTATTTATGATGCGGCAATGAAATACAAAGCAGATAACGTGCCCGCAATGATTCTAGCAGGTAAAGAGTATGGCTCTGGCTCTAGCCGTGACTGGGCAGCCAAAGGGCCGATGTTGTTAGGCGTACAGGCTGTGATTGCTGAATCTTATGAGCGTATTCACCGCTCAAACTTGGTGGGTATGGGTATTCTTCCATTGCAATTTAAGGCTGGAGATACCCCACAATCATTGGGCTTGAAGGGTACTGAAAGCTTTGATATTTCAGGTGTTAAGGTGGGTGCAAAAGAAGTCACTGTGCGTGCAGGTGATGTCACATTTACAGCGCAAGTGCGTATTGATACACCCAAAGAATGGGAATATTATCAGCATGGCGGTATTTTACATTATGTTTTAAGACAGCTTGCTGGATAAAATGCATCTCAAGAGGCTCACTTTGTGGAGCCTTTTTTGTTTTAATACTAAATTGAATTATCTGAGACCTTTAAAAATTAATAAATAACACCTAGATCCTGCAAGTGTTTGTACGTGCAGAGTGTAAGGTATTGGTTTACATGGTGTATTGAAAAAACACGTAGTCACCTTATTGGTGATGAGTGCTTTTTTCAATAGTTCAAGTGAATCAAGAGGTTGCGTATGTATGTGCAAACCTTGCAGGATCTAGGTAACATACGGTTCTTTGCTGTGAATCACGCGTTGACACGGGCTCATTG
>JAUZQS010000241.1 GCA_030950875.1 Mariprofundaceae bacterium
TGGGGGCGACTGGTTTCGACGAAGATGCTGAACCCTTTGGTGCATGTCGGGTAGGTACGCCCGTTACCCAGGCCACTTGCAATAATTGCAAACGACGAAGTAGAACTAGCTTACGCTGCGTAAGTTACCCTGATCTTGAGGTGTCCATCCATTAAGAACCCAGGGCAACCTAGATGGAATCGCTATTCGGAGATGTTGACTCGTGTCGCCGAAGGTTAAAAAGTAACGAGCCGACCTGTTGGACGTCTTGTCTGTTCAATGTCTTTCAGGTGCTATTTGAATAGAATAAACATGTAGATCCATTGGCTGATGGTTTTCGGACGAGGGTTCGACTCCCTCCGCCTCCACCAGTTTAAGCCTCTGATTTATCAGGGGCTTTTTTTGTTTAAGCTTGTAATATTGGATGTTTCTTATTGTTTGAATCCCTTTATATATTAAAGGTTTTTAATGCAATATCTTGACCATGAGGGGGGGGGCTGCTAGAAACGCGGCTCGCAGATTTAGTCTGTGGCAGCATGAGCTGGGGAGTTGATGTTGCCATCGCAAGGGAGGGGATACCATGGGTGCCGAATATCTGGCTAATGAATACATACCCATCTTTATTTTTATTTTGGTTGCTTTAGGCATGGGCGCAATGCCTCTTGTTATGACCGTGATGGTGGCGGAACAGAAGCCTAATAAAGAAAAGTTGTCGGCTTATGAGTGTGGTTTTGAAGCGTTTGAGGATGCACGTATGCATTTTGATGTGCGCTTTTATCTGGTAGCGATTCTTTTTGTTATTTTCGACTTAGAAACAGCGTTTCTTTTCCCATGGGCTGTTGTGTTGGATCAAATTGGTATCTTTGGTTTTATTGAGATGATGTTGTTTTTAGTCATTCTTCTTGTTGGATATATCTACGCCTGGAACAAGGGAGCCTTGCAATGGGAATAGAAGGTTTACTCGATAAAGGCTTTATTACCACGACTGCCGACAAACTGATCAATGGTGCGCGTGCGGGTTCTTTGTGGCCAATGACATTTGGTTTGGCATGTTGCGCTGTGGAAATGATGCATGCAGGCGCTTCGCGTTATGATTTGGACCGCTTTGGTATTGTGTTTCGCGCATCACCGCGCCAGTCAGATGTGATGGTGGTTGCTGGAACACTGTGCAATAAAATGGCTCCGGCATTGCGCAAGGTGTATGATCAGATGTCAGAGCCGCGCTGGGTTATATCTATGGGATCATGTGCGAATGGGGGTGGTTATTACCATTACTCATATTCGGTAATACGTGGTTGTGACCGTATTGTGCCTGTGGATATTTATGTGCCTGGCTGCCCTCCGACGGCGGAAGCATTGTTATACGGATTCATTCAGTTGCAGGAAAAAATCAAACGTACCAATACGATAGCGCGGTAGTGATATGAGCGATATAAAGCAAGATATGGAACAAACAGGGTTGCTGGAGCTAGCAGGTTTGCAAGCGTGTTTTGGCGACGCAGTGCAATCCATCAGTGAGGGTATTGATTGCCCTGTGGTGGTGGTGGATCGAAAGGCGATTGTTGATGTCTGTCATTATCTGAAAGATAAGCAGGGCTATGAGATGCTCATCGATTTGTGCGGTGTGGATATGTCTGAGTACCCAGGCTTTGTTGAAGGCGATGCACGTTTTGAGGTGGTGTATAACTTGCTCTCAATTCAGCATAATAAACGCTTGCGGGTGAAGGTGTTGCTGGCGGAACGGGAATTGCTTTTCTCTACTGTTGAGGTTTGGCCGACTGTAAACTGGTTCGAGCGCGAAGCGTTTGAGATGTACGGGATTATTTTTAACCATCACCCTGATTTGCGCCGGTTATTAACAGATTATGGTTTTGAAGGTCATCCAATGCTTAAAGACTTTCCAGTAACAGGGCGTACGGAAATGTTCTTTGATGAAGAACAATGGCGCTGTGTATACCGTCCGAATAAAGTGGAAAACCGTGTTTTGATTGAAAGAACGTGGCCGGGGGTAGACCGTGGCTGAGATTAAGAATTACACCCTAAACTTTGGTCCGCAGCATCCATCTGCACATGGTGTCTTGCGTTTGGTGTTAGAGCTAGATGGCGAGGTGGTTGAGCGTGCTGAACCGCATATTGGCTTGCTGCATCGCGGTACGGAAAAGCTGTTTGAACAAAAAACATACTTGCAAAATGTACCTTATTTTGATCGTTTTGATTATGTTTCAATGATGGCGAATGAGCATGCTTATGCTCTGGCTGTCGAGAAGCTAATGGCTGTTGATGTGCCTGAACGAGCCCAATATATCCGTGTGATGTATGCGGAATTAACACGTATTTTGAACCATTGCTTATGGCTTGGAGCGGCAGCGTTGGATATTGGTGCGATGACAGTATTTTTATATTGTTTCCGCGAACGTGAAGATATTTTTGATTTTTATGAAGAGGTTTCAGGCGCACGTATGCATGCAGCATATTTTCGTCCAGGTGGCGTGAATCAAGATTTGCCAGAAGGGCTTTTGGAAAAAATAAAAGCTTTTACGGACACATTCCCAGGTTATATTGATGAGTATGAAACGCTACTTACGGAAAATCGTATTTGGAAACAGCGCAATGTTGATATTGGTGTTGTGGACAAAGAAGCAGCGTTGGCATGGGGTTTTAGTGGGCCGATGATTCGTGGTTCAGGCATTGAATGGGATTTGCGTAAAACACAGCCTTACGATGTCTACGATAAAATGGAGTTTGATATTCCCGTTGGTGCCACGGGTGATTGCTACGACCGTTACTTGGTGCGCGTTGAAGAAATGCGTCAGTCCAATGAGATTGTTCGTCAATGTATTGAATGGTTGGCCGTTAACCCAGGCCCGATTATGTCAGATGATTCGCGTTTAAGTAAACCATCGCGCTCTTCGATGAAGGGTGATATGGAAGCGCTTATTCATCATTTTAAGCACTTCTCTGAAGGTTATCATGTGCCAGAGGGTGAAGTGTATGCAGCTGTCGAACATCCAAAGGGCGAATTTGGTGTGTACTTGGTATCAGATGGTTCCAATAAGCCTTATCGCATGAAGGTGCGCGCATCGGGTTTTGCGCATGTGGAAGCCTTGGATTACATGTGTCGTGGTCATATGTTGGCTGATGTAGTGACTATTTTAGGGACGCAAGATATTGTGTTTGGGGAGGTGGATCGATGAGCGAAGTAGAGCACGTTCATTTCACCGAACAGCGTTTGGCTGAGATTGGCGCTTTGGCGAAGAAATATCCGGCAGCGCGTTCAGCATTGTTGCCCGTATTACATATGGCTCAGGAAGATTTTGGTTATTTGCCCATGCAGGTGCAGCAATTGGTGGCAGATACATTGAATTTACGTTTGATGGTTGTGCGCGAAGTTGTGACTTTTTACACGATGTTTCGAGAACATGAAGCGGGCAAGTACCGTTTGGAAGTGTGTACCAATGTGGGTTGTATGCTCAATGGTGCGGATGATTTGGTGCAGCATATTACAAAAACGTTGGGTGTTGATATTGGCGAAACGACTGCGGATGGTATGTTTACGGTTACAGAAGTGGAGTGTGCTGGTGCATGTTCAGGTGCTCCCGTAGTGCAGATAAACAACGAATACCATGAAAAGGTAGATGCGGCTTATATGGATGCTTTTATTACCAAGGTGAATGCTGACATCGATGGGGGGCAAGCATGATTTCGTCGGACCCTAAACAAGTAAAAGCGATTTGTTTTGACCGTATTCATTTGGTAGGTCAGGCGGGTCTTAAAGTTGCTCGGAAAAATGGTGCTTATAAATTTTTACCGACGCTGCTTAAAGATTTTGATAGCGAACAAATTGTTGATGAAGTGAAAAAATCTGGTTTGCGTGGTCGTGGTGGCGCAGGGTTTCCAACGGGTTTGAAGTGGTCATTTGTACCGCGCAATACAGGTAAGCCGACTTATTTATTGTGCAATGCGGATGAGGGCGAGCCTGGAACATTTAAAGATCGTGATATTATGCGTTACGATCCTCACTTGCTTATTGAAGGCATGCTTATGGCAGGTTTTGCACTGGGTGTGAAAGATGCATATATCTATATCCGTGGTGAATTCCTTGCAGAAGCCAATATTTTAGATGCGGCGATTGAAGACGCTTATGCAGCGAACTTGTTGGGCGAAAATATTTTAGGCACTGAGTTTTCGATGAACTTAACGCTGCATCGTGGTGCTGGTGCTTATATTTGCGGTGAAGAAACTGCTTTGATTGAATCCTTGGAAGGTCGTCCTGGTCGGCCGCGCTTTAAACCACCGTTTCCTGCTGTTGAGGGATTTTACCGTTGCCCAACCGTGGTAAACAATGTTGAAACGTTAGCGACTATTCCTGCGATTTTAGAGTTTGGTGGTGATTGGCATGCTGCAATCGGTGTGCCAAATAACACTGGGATGAAGATTTTTTGTGTATCCGGTGATGTTAATAAACCTGGCAACTATGAAGTGCCGATGGGAACTTCGTTGAAGGTGCTAATTGAAGAGTATTGTGGTGGTTTAAAACACGGCACAGTACCGAAAGTGGTTATTCCTGGTGGTTCATCAACACCTTGGCTGACTGCGGAGCATTATGATACGCCGTTGACCTATGATGCACTAATGAAAGCAGGCTCAATGCTGGGTGCTGGAGCGGTTATTGTGATGGATGAAACGGCAGATTTAATCGCTGTGACACGCCGTTTGGCACATTTTTATGCGCATGAATCGTGTGGGCAGTGTACCCCATGTCGTGAAGGTACAGGTTGGTTAGAGCGGATTATGAATCGTGTAGAAGCTGGGACAGGCTGTGAAAAAGATATAAAAGTATTGAGTGATGCCGCAGAACATATGGCGGGACGCACGATTTGTGCTTTGGCAGACGGTGCAGCAGCACCAATTTTATCATTATTGAAACATTTCCCTGAAGTAGTACAGGAACGCTTGATGGAGAATGCTGAATGACCACTTTATATATTAATGACGAAGAAGTAACCGTTTCAGCAGGTACAAGTATTCTAGAGGCGTGTCGTGAGCATGGTGCCGATGTTCCTTATTTTTGTTATCACCCTGAGTTGTCCGTAGCTGCGAATTGCCGCATGTGCTTGGTGGAAGTGGAGGGCTGGAATAAGCCTGCAGCTTCATGTTGTACGCCTGTGGGTGAAGGTATGAAGGTAACGACGCAGTCTGAATCGTTGTCCAAAGACCGTGAAATGATGATGGAATATTTATTGATTCATCACCCCTTGGACTGTCCCGTGTGTGACCAAGGTGGAGCCTGTAAGTTGCAGGATTACACCATGGAACATGGTGCCAAGCATGGTCGTTATTCAGAAGTGAAACGTGCAGTGCTTGACCAAGACTTAGGCCCATTTGTTAGTACATGCATGACACGTTGTATCCATTGTACCCGCTGTGTGCGTTTTGCCGATGAAATAGCGGGTACAGGTGATATGGGTGTCTTGAGTCGTTCTGATCATATGCGTATTGAAGGCATTGTTGAAGATGCTTTGGAGTCAGAGCTTTCTGGTAATTTAGCAGATATTTGCCCTGTAGGGGCATTGTTGGATAAGCCATCACATGATGTATCCCGCCCATGGGAAGTGACGCGTCATAAGAGCACATGTACCCAATGCCCGCAGGGCTGTGATATTGTCATTGAATCACGCGGTGATGAGGTTATTCGGATTAAGCCTGATGTTGATGGTGCGGAGCCTTGGATTTGTGACCGTGGTCGTTATGTACATGCTGCATTTCGTTCTAAACAGCGGATTTTAACGCCGATGGTGCGTGAAGAATCTGGGCTTGTGGAAGTTTCGTGGGATGAGTCTATTCAAGCTGCTATTGATATATTAAAAGATAAGCGTGTGGGCATTATTTTTTCTCCAGACTGGAGCCTTGAAAGTTTGGCATCGATTCGCTTGTTACATGATAGCGTGTTTGAAGATGCTAAAGTTGCTTTTGACTTGCATCGTCGGGACATGCGTGCATTTGCTTTTGAAGAAGGGTTCTCAATGTCATCCCTGCAGATTGCCGCTGCGGATCAGGTCGTGATACTGGGTTGTGATTTGCGCCAGCGCTTACCAATTTTGATGCAAGGCTTGCGTAAACGTAGCAATGAAGGGAAGCCTGTAACACGTATTGGTGCGATGAACTACCGTACCAATAGTGAACTCAGTGCGGATGCATTGATTCGTCCGCGTGAGTGGGTCGCTGTGATTGCACGTGCTATGCAGCAGTTGAAAGATTTTGGCAAAACCGCAGCTGGCATGGATGCGTGGCTTGAAAATGTTGAAGTTCGTCATGAAGCTGGAAAATTATTAGCAGACGCCTTGTTGGCAGATTCATGTGCCTTGTTGGTTGGGGAAGAAATTCGCTCACATAGTGATGCAGCAGCCTTGATTCATGGTTTGGATTTAATGATGCGTGCTGCTGGTCATGCAGAAGCTGAAGCAGATGGACGAAACTTAGTTCCTGAAGGTATGAATGCACAATTATTGTCCGCAGCTTTTGGTGATATTCGTGTTAGCGCAGGTGATTTATTGGATGCTGCCAGTGATGGTGAATTAGACGCATTGATTCTTATTGGTAGTGATCCAATGGGTGATGGCCTATTTTCTATGCAGGCAAAACGGGCCATGGAAAAAGTGCCGTTGGTGCAAATTGGTGCGATTGCAGGGCAAACATCTGAATTTGCCAGTGTGATGTTACCTGTAGCAGCATATTCCGAAGTTGAAGGCACCTTTATCAATATGGAAGGCCGTATTCGCTTGGCTGAACATCCACTTCGCTCTTTGGGTGAAGAGCGTCCATTGTGGAAAGTGATGATGCGCTTGGTTCAAGCCTTTGGTAAAGATGTGCCAGTCGTGAATTTGGCTGAATTACGCCTGCGTGTTGAGGCATTCATTCCTGAAATGAAGGGTGTGTGGGATGATGGTGTGAGTGATGACTGGTGTCTGCCTGTGGTTCGCAATCGTGATGTTAGCTGTGCACCAAATGCTATTGAACCTGCGATGGATTTGGACATGGTAAGTCGTTATTCGATGTACCGTGAGGGGATGTGGGCACGCGCCTCATCGTTCTTAGCGGACGCGGGTGATATCCATGCTTTGGATGACTTGCTTGTGCATCCGAATACGTTGAAAGATGCAGGTTTGAATGTCGGTGAGTGCAAGATTCGCGTCGCTTCAGGTGATTATACTTATCATGTTGGTACGCGTGAAGATGTTGCACAGGGAGTGTTGTTTATTTCTAAGCGAGGCGTTGCAGGAGATTTATCTTGTGAAATTATGGCTAGCCTTGAGGGAGATCAGTAATGGAGTGGTTAGATATGGCCATAACGGCTGGCATCTGGACGTTGGAAATTTTGGCAATTGCAGTGCCGATTGCTTTGACTGTGGCATACACGACATATGTTGAGCGGCGTGTGATTGGTATTATGCAAATTCGTAAGGGCTGTAATCGCGTTGGACCTTTTGGTTTGCTGCAGCCGTTGGCAGATGGTTTGAAGTTATTTTTGAAAGAAACAATTATCCCAACCAATTCCAATAAATTATTGTTTATTGCCGCACCTGTGTTGGCGTTGGTGCCTGCTCTGGTGGCCTTTGCAGTGATTCCTTTTGGTGAGACAAACCTGTTTGGCTTGTGGGATACCGAGCATGTCATGGCGATTGCCCATTTGAATGTTGGGTTATTGTATGTTTTGGCAATTGGTAGTTTATCCATTTATGGGGTGTTGATGGCGGGTTGGGCATCCAACTCTAAATATGCTCTGATTGGTGCAGTGCGTGCGACATGTCAGATGATTTCGTATGAAATATCTATGGGTTTTGCATTGGTGTGCGTATTGATGTTGGCTGGTAGTATGGATTTGGCAGTGATTGTTAATGCGCAAGCAGGTGGTTTCTGGCATTGGTATATTATTCCGCTATTCCCAATGTTCTTGGTATATTTTATTTCAGGTTGTGCTGAATCAAATCGTACACCGTTTGACTTGGTAGAGGGTGATGCAGAGCTTGTGGCTGGGCATATTGTTGAATATTCGGGCATGTGGTTTGCGACTTTTTCATTGGCTGAATATGGCGCGATGATTTTGATTAGCTTGCTGACCTCTATTTTATTTTTGGGCGGTTGGCATGCGCCGATTGAAGCTTTGGACTTTATTCCTGGCACGATTTGGTTGTTATTGAAAGCAGCCTTCTTTATTTTTGTATTTATTTGGTTCCGCGCGACATTCCCTCGTTATCGTTACGATCAGATGATGCGTTTGGGCTGGAAGGTATTTTTGCCTTGGACGCTGGCTTGGATTGCAGTGTTGGGTATTTGTACTTATGCAGGTGAGTTGAACGATAGCTTGCAGTTTTTGAGTGATGCGATTGGCTTCTATCAGCCTTGGAGGTCTTAAGATGGGTTTAATTAAACATGCCCTTAAGACATGGTTGTTGTGGGAGTTGGTGAAAGGCTTGGCTTTGACCATGCGCTACTTTTTCAAAAAGAGTATCACAGTCGAATATCCAGAAGAGCGCACGCCGCTATCACCGCGTTTTCGTGGCCTGCATGCGCTGCGCCGTTATGAGTCTGGTGAAGAGCGTTGTATTGCTTGTAAATTGTGTGAAGTGATTTGCCCTGCACTGGCGATTGTCATTGAATCAGAAGAGCGTGATGATGGTAGTCGCCGCACGACCCGTTACGATATTGATATGACCAAATGTATTTACTGTGGTCTCTGTCAGGAAGCGTGCCCTGTGGATGCGATTGTTGAAACGCAGCATTTTGAGTATGCCAGCGAAACACGCGAAGCATTGTATTACACCAAAGAGATGTTGTTGGAAGTCGGCGAGCAATATGAGGCGCAAATCGCGGCCAATATTAAAGCCGATGCACCATACCGTTAAGTTCAGGGTATAGGTTAGGAGGGGAAATGCTCGAAGCTGGATTCTTTTATCTATTTGCTGCTATGTCTGTTGTAGGCGGTATGGGTGTGGTGCTTGCGCGCAACACCATGCACTCTGTCATGTTTCTGATTTTTTGCTTTTTTAATACTGCGGGTCTGTTCTTTTTGTTAGATGCCGAATTTTTGGGCATTATATTAATTCTGATTTACGTTGGCGCAGTGATGGTGTTGTTTATGTTTGTTATCATGATGTTGGAAGTGAACCAAGCGAAAATAAAAGAGGGGTTTCTTCAGTATTTACCCATGGGAGGCATAATTGCAATCATCTTAATGATTGAGTTTGTTGCAGCCTCTACGAGTGGTGTTTTTCATACAGAAGCGATTGCAGCAGTAGGCCATTTTGGTAGGGATGTGAATAACACCGTTGAGATTGGTAAAGTATTATATACACAATATTTGCTCGGCTTTGAAATTGCGGCGATTATTTTGCTGGTAGCTTTGGTTGGAGCGATTGTTTTGACCTTGCGCACACGTAAAGATGCCAAGTATCAGAATATTTCAAAACAGGTAAATGTGCGTAAGGAAGACCGTATACGCAAGGTGAGGATGTAATCATGATTGGCTTATCCGACTATCTAATTGTTGCAGCTTGTTTATTTTCACTGGGTGTTATTGGCCTGTTTTTGAATCGTAAAAATGTGATTACCATTTTAATGTGTATTGAGCTTATTTTATTGGCTGTGAACATTAATTTCGTGGCATTTTCACATTATTTACAGGATATATCGGGTCAAATATTTGTATTTTTCGTATTGACCGTCGCGGCTTCTGAAGTGGCTGTGGGTTTGGCAATTCTGGTGGCTTTTTATCGTACACGTCGCTCCATTGACGTTGAAGATATTAACTCACTACAGGGTTAAGGGGAGGCTTTCGTGGGAGAAACCATCACAACGCTGAATACGCTTGAATTATTAGCGATTCCAGCCTTGCCTTTGATTGCGGCTCTGGCAGCAGGTTTATTTGGTTGGGCATTGAAAGAAACATTAACGCATTGGATTACCTGTGTGGCGGTAGTTGCTGCAGCAGGTTTATCTGTAGATGTTTTTGTGCAAGTACTGAATGGGGCATCTTTTTACGGCAATTTCTGGACATGGATGTTATCCGATGGCTTTGTCGTGCCAATAGGCATGATGATTGACCCGCTTACTGCGATTATGATGCTTACTGTTACGATTGTTTCGGCATGTGTGCATATTTACACCATTGGTTATATGCATGGCGACCCTGGTTATTCGCGTTTCTTCGCATATATTTCAGCCTTTACCTTCGCGATGCTTGTTTTGGTGATGGGCAATAACTTCTTCACCCTATTCTTTGGTTGGGAAGCGGTGGGTTTATTCTCGTATTTATTGATTGGTTTTTGGTTTAAACGCGAAGCCGCCAATTATGCGGCATTAAAAGCATTTATTGTGAACCGTATTGGCGATTTTGGTTTCTTGGTTGGCGTGCTGGCGATTTGGTATTATTTCGGAACAGTGGATTATCGAGAAGTATTCGCCGCTGTTTCTAGCTTTGTCGCTGAAGGTCATGTGTTGAACTTCCTAGGCTGGGAAATGGATGCGATTACCTTTATTTGTCTGGCGCTGTTTATCGGTGCTATGGGCAAGTCAGGTCAAGTTCCCTTGCATGTTTGGTTGCCTGACTCCATGGAAGGCCCAACGCCGATTTCTGCACTAATCCATGCTGCAACCATGGTGACAGCGGGTGTGTTTATGGTGGCGCGGTTGTCTCCGATGTTTGAATTTTCAGAAACAGCCTTGGCAGCGGTCATTCTTGTTGGGGCATTAACTGCTTGGTTGTGTGCAACCATTGGTTTGGTGCAAAATGATATTAAACGTGTGATTGCTTATTCAACCTGTTCGCAATTGGGTTATATGTTCGTGGCATGTGGCGTTTCAGCCTATTCGGCTGGTATTTTCCACTTAATGACACATGCTTATTTTAAATCATTGTTATTTTTGGGCGCAGGTTCGGTGATTCACGCTGTATTGGCGCAACAAGATCTTCGCAAGATGGGTCAATTACGCAAATATATGCCGATTACATATATCACGATGTTGATTGCGGCTTTGGCATTGTCAGGCGTTCCTCCCTTTGCTGGTTTCTGGTCGAAAGATTTGATTATTGAAGCAACTATGGTGCGTGATATGGGCTGGGTGAGTGAGCTGGCATATTATGCATTGTTATCAGGTGTGTTTATGACAGCATTTTATACCTTCCGCATGTTCTTCTTAACCTTTCATAATAGTGATCGTGTGCCAGCAGAAATTAAGGCACATTTACATGAATCTCCGAAAGTTATTACCGTGCCATTGATGATTTTGGCGATTGGCGCATTGGGCTCAGGAGCTTGGGGTTATTACAGTCTAAACATTTCGAATCCTGAAGTGATGAATGGTTTCTTTGGCTCATCACTATTTGTGTTGGACGCACATAACCCGCTCATGCGTCTTGAAGAGCTTGAGCATGCAGGGGAAATTGGCTTCTTTGGTGAATATATGCCGATGATTTTGGCTTTTATGGGGATCGGACTGGCTTGGCTGATGTACTTTAAAGAGTCCACGATGCCTGCCAAGTTGGGTGCAGCGTTTCCTCGTTTGCATGCATTCCTGCTTAACAAATGGTATTTTGACGAGTTGTACGAGCGTATATTTATTCGCCCAGCTCGATGTTTGGGAACCTTGTTGTGGCAGAAAGGTGATTTGGCGATGATTGATAAGGGTATGATTCATGGTGGAATTATTGGTTCAGTAACAGCAGGTGCAGCCAAGCTTCGTCGTATTCAAACAGGTATGGTTTACCATTATGCTTATGGCATGGTGATTGGTGTATTCGGTTTGTTAACGTGGCTGTTGTTGAAGGCATAGGGGAGATTTGATGGACAACGTATTGGGCTTTCCCATTCTAAGTTTAAGTATTTTCCTGCCGACAGCAGGGGCATTACTCATTTGGCTATTCTTGAAAAATGAGAATGCTGTGCGTTGGGCAGCGCTGATTGTTTCGGTTGCGACGTTCCTTGTAACATTACCATTGGCGATGACCTTTAATTCAGGAACCGCAGATATGCAGTTTGGAGAGCTGTATCATTGGATTCCAGCTTTTAATATTCACTATCAGTTGGGGATTGACGGGATTTCAATGCCGTTTGTGATCTTGACCAGTTTATTGACGATTGTTTGTATTATTTCAGCTTGGCGTTGTATTCAAACACGTGTGAAAGAATATATGTTGGCGTTCTTGATTCTTGAAACCACATTAATTGGTGTGTTTTGTGCCTTGGATGCTGTGTTGTTTTATTTCTTTTGGGAAGCCATGCTTATTCCGATGTTCCTCATTATTGGTGTTTGGGGCGGCAAGAATCGTGTGTATGCGACCTTAAAATTCTTTTTGTATACTTTGGGTGGCTCGGTATTAATGCTGATTGCCTTGATTGCCATGTATTTCAAAACGGGCGGAAGCTTCAGCATGTTGGCATATATGGATTATCCATTTAATTTTGAATGGCAGTTCTGGATTTTTCTTGCTTTCTTTGTTGCATTTGCAGTGAAAGTTCCGATGTGGCCCGTGCATACTTGGTTGCCTGATGCACATACTGAGGCGCCAACAGCTGGGTCGGTTATTTTGGCGGGTATTCTATTAAAAATGGGTGCCTATGGCTTCTTGCGTTTCTCGTTGCCAATGTTGCCTGATGCATCGCAATATTTTGTACCGATGATGGTTGGCTTAAGTTTGATTGCGATTGTGTACATCTCTTTCGTAGCAATGATGCAAACAGATCTAAAGCGCTTGATCGCGTATTCATCGATTGCACATATGGGTTTCGTAACATTGGGCATGTTTATGTTTACACAAATTTCCGTCGAAGGTGCTATTTTCGGGATGATTTCGCATGGTTTTGTTGCAGCAGCTTTATTCCTTTGCGTGGGTGTATTGTATGATCGTATGCATACGCGTGAAATTTCGGCTTATGGTGGCGTAGCCAGCGTCATGCCAGTGTTTGCTGTCGTGATGATGTTCTTTGCGATGGCCAATGTCGCCTTGCCTGGCGCATCATCCTTTGTGGCGGAGATTATGGTTCTTTTAGGAACATTTAACCCATCACCTGAGGCTATGGCATCCATGCCGTTCTCGATGAAGTGGGTGGCGATTCTGGCAGCGACAAGTGTGATTCTGTCAGCATGTTATACCTTATGGATGGTCAAGCGGGTGTTGATGGGTGATTTGAAAAAAGAAGCAGTGAAAGGCCTTTCAGATATAACTTTACGCGAATTCGGATTCTTTGTGCCGTTGATTATGTTGGTTGTTTGGATGGGCATCTATCCTTTGCCTGTTCTGGATATTCTACACGTATCAGTGGCAAATTTGGTTGATCAAGCAACATCTAGTAAATTAGAAGATGCGGCATTGATTGCTCAGAGCGCTGCGGCGCACGTAACAGGACATTGAGGTAAAATATGGCAAACGTGACATTCCCATTCCCATTCCCTCAGCATCTAGAGTTGATGCTGCCAGAAATTATTATTGCAATCATGGCGATGACATTACTTATATGGGATCTGTTTTTAGGTAAAGATAAAAAGGCCTGGATTGCCTATGCAACGATTGCTACATGTATTGGCGCTGCTTTTGCAACGCTATATATCACTACGGGCACCCCACTAACTACATTTTATGGTTATTTCGTGATGGATCCATTTGCATCCTTTAGCAAGCTCTTGATGTTTTTGGCAACAGTTTTTGCAGTGATTCTATCGTTGGATTATATGAAAGACGAAGAAAATGTAGGCGAATACTATTGCCTGATACTTTTTGCATTACTGGGTATGATGTTGATGGTGTCGTCGAATAACTTTGTAACCATGTATCTTGGTTTGGAATTGATGGCATTAAGTGTGTATGTGTTAGTTGCTTATCAACGTGATGTATTGCGCTCGTCCGAGGCGGCTTTGAAATATTTCATTCTTGGGGCGCTATCTTCAGGGATGCTGTTATATGGGATTACATTCCTTTATGGCGTAACGGCGAGCTTTGGTTTTGATGCTATTGGTGCAGGTCTAGTGAGTGCGAATGACTCGGCACACGGTGTGGTAATGCTAGGGATGGTTTTTGTATTGGCAGGCTTGGCATTTAAAGTGTCGATTGCACCATTCCATATGTGGACCCCAGATACGTATGAGGGCGCGCCAACACCTGTGACCGCATTTATCTCTGTGGCACCGAAGATTGCGGGCTTTGTGGTGTTTATGCGTGTGTTGCATGATGTATTACCTGCTGTGCAGGCTGACTATACCATGATTTTGGTGTTCTTAGCAGGGTTAACGATTATTGTTGGGAATGTGGCAGCGATTGCACAGCGTAATATCAAACGCATGTTGGCATATTCGACCATTGGTCATGTTGGTTTTATTTTAATGGGCTTGATTGCAGGCAATGCAGCGGGTTATAGTGCTTCGCTGGTTTATCTGACTGTTTATTTGTTTATGAATATGGGTGTGTTTGCGATTATTATTTTGATGCGTCGCGATGGTATACAAGGTGAACTCTTGGATGATTTTGCAGGGCTATCGAAAGTGCGTCCTGGCTATGCGCTGGCGATGGGCTTGCTGCTGTTCTCTTTGGCTGGAATTCCCTTTCTGGGTGGTTTCTGGGCGAAGTATGTAGTGATTATGGCGGCCATTGAGACAGGGCACTTATATTTGGCATTGTTAGCGATTATTTTCTCTGTCGTGGGCTGTTTCTATTATTTGCGTGTCATTAAGTATATGTACTTTGATGAAGCGCGTGTAAGTTTTAATTTTATTGAAAATCCACTGATGAAAATGACTGTCGTAGTGACAGCGCTTGCGGTGACAGCGATTGGTTTGTACCCAGAGCCTGTGATTGGAATTTGTAGACAAGCATTGGTAGGATTGATTTAAAGGCGATAAATCAGGTTTTAAAATCGCTTGTTATTATAAGGCGATTATTTTTTTCTTGAATAATGAAAGGTTTGACGTTAGAAATCGCGCCCTTTCGGAATTAACAGGAGTAGCAAAGTGAAAGCTGGCATTCATCCTGAATATGTTATATCAAATGTAGCATGTTCTTGTGGGAACACATTTGAGACACGCTCTACCAAGGGCGATATCCATGTAGAAGTTTGTTCTTCTTGTCACCCGTTTTATACAGGTAAACAGAAGGTCATGGATACAGAAGGACGCGTAGAGCGCTTCTATAAGAAATACGGCAAGCCTGCTAAGGCAGCCTAAGATATATCGGAGAATATGATGTACGCAATTATTCGTACCGGTGGTAAGCAGTATCGTGTGCAAGAAGGTGATCTTCTTCGCATTGAGAAGCTTGAAGCCGAAGTAGGCCAAGAAGTCGTTTTTGATGACGTGCTTTTAGTTGGCGAAGGTGATGCTATCAAAGTTGGTAGTGATATTGCAGAGAACAGTGTTAAAGCTGTTATTACTGAACAGGCGCGTGATAAGAAGATTGTGGTCTTCAAGAAACGTCGTCGTAAAAACTATCGTTTAACCAAAGGTCATCGTCAGTCGTTTACGGCTGTGAAGATCGGCGCGATTGGAGGCTAAGACATGGCACATAAGAAAGCAGGTGGCTCCACCAATAATGGTCGCGATTCCAACTCCAAACGCTTAGGCGTGAAGAAGTATGGCGGCGAAATTGTTATTTCAGGTAACATCATCGTGCGTCAACGCGGCACAAAAATTCGTCCAGGTGACAATGTTGGTTGCGGTCGTGACTATACATTATTCGCATTAATGGATGGTAAAGTAGAATACTTTAAACGTGCAGGCCGTACAACGGTTCGTGTTGTAAGTTAAGATACTTGCTATTAATGATTTAAAAGAGGGTGCGGAAACGCACCCTCTTTTTGTTTGTGGTAAAGAAAGTTGCAACAGATGCGTAGTAGCTTATGTTTGTTGCTTGAGGTGTGAAATATGCGCTTTATTGATGAAGTGAAAATTGATGTCCGTGCAGGTAACGGCGGTTCGGGTAGTAAATCGTTTCGGCGTGAAAAATATATCCCGAAAGGCGGACCTGACGGTGGCAATGGTGGGCGTGGTGGCCATGTGATTCTTGAAGCCAGCCGTGATAAAAATACCTTGCAGGAACTCTATCTTCGCAAACATGTTTTTGCAGAGCATGGGAAATCGGGAAGTGGTCGAAAAATGCATGGTCGTATGGGCGCTGATGTGACTATGAAGGTGCCAGTCGGTACAATTGTCAAAGATGAAGACGGTGTTCAGCTATTTGATCTTACGCAAGATGGGCAACAGGCAATTTTAGCGCATGGTGGTGAAGGTGGCTTGGGCAATGTGAATTTTGTTTCGAGTACCAACCGTGCACCGCGTTATTCGCAACCAGGCAAAGAAGGTGAAACTGGCATGCGTTTTCTCGAATTAAAGTCCATGGCTGATGTGGGGCTTGTAGGTCTTCCCAATGCTGGGAAATCGACATTTATCTCGCGTGTTTCCAATGCGCGACCCAAGATTGCAGATTATCCATTTACGACACTCGCGCCATCGCTTGGGCAAGTATTTATGGATGATGGTGATGGCTTTGTGGTGGCGGATATCCCTGGTTTGATTGGTGGAGCGCATGAAGGGAAGGGGCTTGGCCATCGTTTCTTGAAGCATATTGAGCGCACACGCGTACTATTGCACTTGGTGGATGTGGTGCATGCTGAGGGGCAGAGTATTACGGATCAAGTGCATGAAATTGAACAGGAATTACGTGGTTATGGCGATACAGTTTGGTCTAAAACACGTTATTTGGTGCTCAATAAAATGGATTGCTTGCCTAAAGAGACACATGCTTCGATTATTGCTGAAGCCGAGGCTCTGGGTCTTAAATACTATACCATTTCTGCAGTAACAGGTGAAGGTACAAAGCCATTACTGTATGATTTGTATGACGCGGTGAAAATCGCGCAAGCAAATGAGAATGCTGCCTTGGAAGAAGATGGGGCGTTGCTTGAAACGCGCCACGAATGGTCGCATAAGGAAGGCTAATACGGTGATTAAGACGCGCCAAGATTTATCACATGTGCAACGTGCCATTGTAAAGATTGGTAGCTCGTTGTTGACTGATACGGAGACGGGGATTCGTATGTCCATGGTGGAGCATATTGCAGCACAAGTTCATGCCATGCAGCAGATGGGTGTGCAGGTGAGTATTGTATCATCTGGTGCTGTTGCGATTGGTTGCGTGCATCTTGGCTGGTTGGGCAAGACTTTGTCGGTACATGAAAAGCAGGCTGCGGCTGCAGTTGGACAATCTTGGTTGATGCAGTCGTATGGCAAGGCTTTTGCAAAATACAATACACAAGTAGCGCAGATGTTGTTGACCAAAGATGACTTGCGTCATCGTAGACGTTACCTCAATGCCAGCAATACCAGCGAAACATTGTTCTCGGCAGGGGTTATTCCGATTGTTAATGAAAATGATACGGTCGTGGTCGAAGAAATTAAATTTGGTGACAATGATAATCTTGGTGCGTTGGTTGCGTTGATGGTCAATGCTGATTTACTGGTGATGATGACAGATGTGGATGGCTTGTATGATGCCAATCCCAATCAGTACCAAGATGCTAAACGTTGTTCGATGGTTGATGATTTAAATGATGATGTGATGGCGATGGCTGGTGATAGTGATAGCGAATTTGGTACAGGTGGCATGTTGAGTAAATTAACGGCTGCGAAAATTGCTACGCGTGGTGGCGTGGTTGCAGCAATTGTGAATGGGCAACAAAGGCATGTGCTGATAGATTTATTTTCGGCCAAAGATGTTGGAACGTTATTTCTATGTGGCGAGGATCGTCATAGTCGCCATCAACACTGGATTGCCGATGTGCTTCATGTCGCGGGCCAGTTGCATGTGGATGCTGGAGCAGCACAAGCGATTGTACATAAAGGGGCAAGTCTTTTGCCTATTGGTATGATAGATGTACAAGGTGACTTTGATAAAGGCGAATGTGTTGAGGTAGTCGCAGATTCTATGGTGATTGCACGAGGATTATGTAATTATAATTCAAAAGATTTAAGGCGTGTGCAGGGTCTCTCCAGTAAGGATATGGCAAAGACATTGGGCTACAAAGATTTTACATCGGTGATTCACCGAGATAATTTGGTGTTAAAGGTAAGAGGTAAGTCATGAGTGATGCAAAGCAAGTGATTGAGCAGTTGGGCATGAAAGCAAAAGCCGCCTCGCGTAAAATGCGGATGATTGAAACGCATGCCAAAGATGAAGCCTTGAACATGGCAGCTGCCTTATTGCGCGTGGAAATAAAGAGTGTGTTGGCTGCCAATGCCTTGGATATGCAGGCAGCAGATGAGAATAATCTTGAAGCTGCATTGAAAGATCGTTTGGCACTAAATCCTCAGCGGGTGGAAGCTATGGCACAGGGTTTGGAAGAAATTGCCGCGTTGGCGGACCCTGTGGGAGCGATTTCGGATCTGGTATATCGCCCATCGGGCATTCAAGTTGGGCATATGCGTGTGCCATTGGGTGTGATTGGGATTATTTATGAGTCTCGCCCGAATGTAACGGCTGATGCCGCAGCGTTGTGTTTAAAATCTGGTAATGCAGTGATTTTGCGTGGTGGGTCTGAAGCGATTCATTCCAATCGTGCGATTGCGGCGATTTTTCGACGTGCATTACAAGAAGCTGGTGTGCCTGAAGATGCAGTACAATTGATAGATCAAACTGATCGTGCTCTGGTTGGCGCATTGTTGGCTGCTGAGCAATACGTGGATGTGATTATTCCCCGTGGCGGGAAATCATTGGTGGCGCGGGTATCTGCGGATGCGAAAGTGCCAGTTATCAAACATTTAGATGGTATTTGCCATGTCTATATTGATAAAGCTGCCGATGCGGATATGGCGGTGAACATTGCGATCAATGCCAAAACACACCGTTACGGTGTATGCAACGCCATGGAAACGTTATTGGTGCATCAAGATGCAGTGGCTTTATTGCCTCGTATTGTGAATGATTTGCTGGCAAAAGGTGTGGAAGTGCGCGGCTGTGAGAAAACCCAAGCTGCATGCGAAAGTTTGGATGTGCAGGCTGCCAATGATGAAGATTGGGCAACCGAATATTTAGCGGCTATTTTATCCATTAAAGTGGTGGCGTCATTGGATGAAGCCATGGATCACATCGCTCAATATAGCTCGTCGCATACTGAAACCATTGTTACTGCCGATTATGCGACGGGGCAACGTTTCTTGCGCGAAGTGGATTCATCATCGGTGATGTGGAATGCCAGCACACGTTTTGCCGATGGCTTTGAGTATGG
>JAUZQS010000242.1 GCA_030950875.1 Mariprofundaceae bacterium
ATTGGTGCTCTTCTTCGCCAAGCCAGAGAGTCTTCAGGTTTAACTCAAGAAGAGTTAGCTGAAAGGTTGCATACAAAGAAATCAGCTATTTCAAGAATTGAGAACCACTCAGAAGATATAAAACTATCAACTTTGGAAAAGTTTGCTTCAGTACTTGGCCGGAAGATTGAAGTATCTATTGTGTAAAACCGCTGCCCAAAGCATAGAGAGGGACTTCCGCTGCACTCCAGCCCCTCATTTGGGTCGTTAGATGAAACGTTTCGCGTGTAGTGGTTTAGTCGTTGCGAAGGGTTCGAAACCATCATGAAGTTGTTTCTCGTAAGATAGGAGGCTGAAAGCTATGGAAATAACCTTAAATCATACCATTGTCCCTGCTCATGACAATGTTGCATCAGCCAAATTTTATGAACGCATATTTGGGTTTACATTTGTAAAAGAATGGGGTCATTTTGCTGTCGTCAAAGCCAATTCAACGCTAACACTCGACTTTCAAACAAAAGATGTGTTTTCATCCATTCATTATGCATTCAAGGTGAGCGATGAGCAATTTGACTTAATTTTGGCTCGCATTAAAGAAGATTCTATCAAATATGGCAGTGAGCCTTACGATTTAGAAAACTCTAAGGTTAATCATAAATATGGTGGTCGGGGTGTGTATTTTAAAGATCCCAATGGACATGTTCTTGAAATCATTACAGCCGATTACATTATTGATGAACCTGCCTTATAATCCGAGCTAGGTGCTAAAAAATATTGCCAAGGATTTTAATATGAATAAATTACTCATTGTTTTTGCAGCAGGTTGTTTGGGGGCACTTGCCAATAGCCTTACTGTATGGCTGTTTGGATATTACAGCATTACTTCATCACTGGGCGTTGCAATCGCACCGCATTTATCACCAAACTGGCTTTATCCCCGTATTGTTTGGGGTGGTCTCTGGGGTTTATTGTTTATTTTACCGATGTTGCAATCAAGGTTATTGCTCAAGGGTGCAATCCTAAGCTTGTTCCCCACAATAGTTCAGTTATTCGTTGTCTTCCCTCTTATGGCTCATAAAGGTGTCGCAGGACTTGATTTGGGTCTTTTCACACCGTTGTTTGTATTATTTTTTAACGGGGTATGGGGCGTTGTTGCAGCTTTAGCAATCAAGCATGGGAAATGATAAATGTAAATTTCTATGATTATTCTATAAAAATACAAAAATAATCATTATTATGAAGTTAATGTGTATAAAATACCCCTAAAATGGCACTTTTATAAAAGATAACTTCAATATTTTACACAGAAGAAATTGCCAAGTTAATAAGAAATTGACTGCCACCCATCACCACAGGACCAATAATATCTTGCAACCAGCCCAAGGCCAATAAAGCCACAATAATAATAAAACCATAACGCTCAAGCTTGGATAATTGATATGCCAACGGGCCAGGTAAAAGCCCTACTGCGACACGACCTCCATCCAAGGGTGGTAATGGTAATAAGTTAAAAATAAACAATACCAAGTTAATAATAATCGAAGCCTGACACATCAATGCCAAAGGTTCGCTAAACCACAGCATGGATTGAGGCATATTCACAGAAATCATCAAAACCGCAGTGGATATTAATGCCAAAGCTAAATTGGTAAGTGGCCCTGCCAGTGCGACCAAAACCATATCTCGATTTGGGTTGCGTAGTTTCCGCCAATTAATAGGTACAGGCTTGGCATAACCAAATAAAAACGGCGATTGCATCACTAATAATAAAATCGGAATCAAAATAGTGCCGATGGGGTCAATATGCTTGAGAGGATTCAAAGTTAAACGTCCCATCCAACGCGCTGTATCATCGCCCAATTTATCAGCAACCCAGCCATGTGCTACTTCATGCAAAATCACTGCAAATAATACAGGTAACGCCCAAATGCTGATGCCTTGCATAATGGCGTTGATATCAATGTTCATTGTGGCCTCCTAATGCCTTCTTGATGCTTTCCATACGTTTGCGATTCACACCAAAATCAGAGCGTCCAATGCGAGATGCAGAGCGCATATGAATCAATCCCTCACTTCGATCAAATCGAAATTCCACATCATCGACATAATGAAAGATAGGCGTACTAAATGTAAAATGCATATAATTGTCATGTTCCAATTGTATAACCCCACCCTGCTCCGAGACAAGCTGCTTTAATTTTAGCCATGTTTTTTCGTTGCCTACGATAGGCGTGATAAAATGCTGCGCATCTGACTGGCTGTGCGATTCACTGCACACACAATTGGGTGAATTCGGGCATGATTGAAGCATCGCATGTTGCAAGCCGAGATTATCAGGCTGTTTTTGAGATAAAATGGCCATAATAATATAGGCAAGCAAGCCCACAACCAATAATATAATAACGATTATTCCCAAGACTTTCATACACCTCACCCTTACACATTGAATAAATGCAATTGTAGCGATGAATAGCAGCAAGTACACTTGCCGAAGATGACAACTTTTCGATTCAACAAACCTTTTGAGGTACTTACTCAGTTTACCGATCATGAAAATCGTCAAACACTGGCTGATTTTATTCGTGTTCCCGATATTTACCCTGCTGGCCGGCTGGATCGCGATAGTGAGGGCTTGTTGCTACTCACCGATGATGGGGCATTACAAAACCGTATTTCCCACCCAGAGCATAAACTTAACAAAATCTATTGGGTACAAGTCGATGGTGAGATTACCTCTGATGCTATTGCGCAACTCTGTACAGGTGTTGAACTAAAAGATGGTAAAACCAAACCTGCTAAAGCCAAGGTTATTTCAGAGCCTGAAATGTTGTGGCCACGCAATCCCCCTATTCGTGTACGTGAAGCCATCCCAATCTCTTGGCTACAACTAGAGATTTCAGAAGGTCGTAACCGCCAAGTGAGGCGTATGACGGCTGCTGTTGGCTTCCCTACCCTACGCTTGATTCGTTATGCCATTGGCCCAATCACACTGGATGGTTTGAAGCTTGGTGAATATGATACGGTGGATGAAACCAAGCTATGGTTGTTATTCCCTCAACAACATAACAGCAAAAGAC
>JAUZQS010000243.1 GCA_030950875.1 Mariprofundaceae bacterium
TTGGCTGACCATGAGCCTTCTTTTTTGTAACCTCGATACTGCAAGTGTTTGTACGTGGAGAGTGTAAGATGTTGGTTTACATGGCGTATTGAAAAAACACGTCGTCACCTTATTGGTGATGAGTGTTTTTTCAATAGTCCAAGTGAATCAAGAGGTTGCGCTATGTATGTGCAAACACTTGCAGTATCTAGGTGTAACTATTCAGTGCACCCAAACAATAGCCTGTAGCTGTTCAGATGGCCTCTGATTTTTCAGAGGCCAAGGCGAAAAAGCGGAATTTACGCCTGTAAGTGAGCACTTTTTAACGCTGGCATCGGGGAAATAAGGGGTGAGCTGAATAGTTACTTCTTTTGTCTTTTTATGCTTACATACGGCAATGATTATACATTGCCTTCCATCGCTGACTATTGAAACAGCCCCCAATCCCACTGCTAGTATTATTTGGTTACATGGCTTAGGTGCAGATGGACACGATTTTGAGCCCGTTGTTGCAGAGCTTGGCTTACCCAAAGATTTGGCAGTGCGTTTTATTTTTCCCCATGCTCCAGCCATGCCCGTATCAATCAATGGGGGTTATATCATGCCTGCATGGTATGATATTAAACAACAGGACTTAGGTATCGAACACGATGCAGATGGCGTGCATGCATCAGCAACTCGTATCCAAATGCTGATTGATCAAGAAATCATGCATGGCATTCCTGCCAATCGCATCATTCTTGCTGGTTTCTCGCAAGGGGCTGCAATGGCATTGTATGCAGGCCTACGCCAAACAGAACCTTTGGCTGGTATGATGGCGTTATCCGGCTATATCTTGCTGCCCAATGAATTCGCATCTATAAGCTCGAACAACCTACAAACACCTATTTTTATGGCACATGGCGTGCATGATTCCGTTGTTCTTTTTGAATGGGGCGAATCTTCATACAGAAAGCTACAAGAAAAAGGCTGCACTGTGGATTGGCATACTTACCCCATGGAACACTCTCTTTGCGACGCCGAAATAAATGACATTGGCAAATGGATTGCTACAATATTCCAACAAGCACATTAAAATTTAGCCTGGAAATGCGCCAGAGTGGGGAAGCAGATTGCCGCTCACGACTTTCGCAAGTGGCTCTCAATGCATCCGTTCAATATACTGGCATAAATTTTGCTGCGCGAATCCACTGGATAGCAACTGAGGTGATATTAAAATGAATGAGTTTTCAGGTGTGCAGGAACGCCGTAAGCATGTGCGCAAAGAAATTTCTTTCCAAATTGAAATTCAATATATGAGCGATGGCACATGTGAACAGGTTGAATTGCTCGATATTTCTGCCGGAGGCATGCGCTTCAACGTTACCGATATTACCAAATACAGCTTAAAACAAGAGCTGCGCGTCAGCGTGCCGCAATTTGTAGGGTCTGGCGAAGTCTCCATGCAACATATGCACGCTACCGTATTAGGAATACATAAAGCCGATGCCACCAACGAATCTGCAGCCGTTAGCGTGAGCTTACGCCAACTTTAGCACGGCAAGGCTTACACCCCTGAATATTGCGCATGCACTTCACGCGCATGCATATTCGGCAACTTATTTAAAGCCGCAATCAAAGCCTTGGCAGATGCCACAATAATATCTGTATCCGAACCTTGTCCATTCACAATCAAGTCTTCATTTTGCAAGCGCACGGTTACTTCGCCCTGTGCATCCGTCCCTGCTGTAATCGCATTTACCGAATAAAGTAACAAGCGACCATTGGGTTCAACCAATGATTTAATGGCTTTAAATGCCGCATCTACAGGCCCATCACCTTCTGCCGTCGCCTTATGCACTTCGCCTTCAATATCTAATTCCACAGCCGCGACGGGCGAATCACTGGTGCCCGAAGCAACATGCAAACTTACCAATTTTACGCGTTCCATATTCACTTCAGAATCGTCTGACAGAATAGTCATCAAATCTTCATCAAAGATATCTTTTTTCTTGTCTGCCAAGATTTTAAAACGTTCAAACACCGCCTTCAAATCATCTCCATCCAATTCCACACCCAAATCGACATAGCGCGCTTTCAATGCGGCCCGACCTGAGTGTTTTCCCAAGACCATACGATTGGTGCTCCAACCAACCGATTCTGGGGTAATAATTTCATAGGTTTGCTTATGTTTTAATACACCATCCTGATGAATACCTGATTCATGAGCAAAGGCATTCGCCCCCACAATCGATTTATTAGCTTGAATAGGCATACCTGTAATCTGACTGACCATCTTCGAGGTTGGCACAATCTTTGTTGTATCAATAGCTGTGTGAATATCATAATAATCGCTACGGGTTTTCAAGGCCATTACCACTTCTTCCAAAGCAGCATTGCCAGCACGCTCCCCCAAACCATTGATCGTGCACTCTACCTGACGTGCTCCGCCTTCAACCGCCGCCAAGGAGTTGGCAACGGCCAAACCCAAATCATTATGACAATGCACTGAAAAAATAGCTTGATCAGAATTTGGTACGCGCTCAATCAAGGTCTTGATACGATTACCAAACTCAAAAGGCGTCATATAACCAACTGTATCAGGAATATTAATGATCCGTGCGCCCGCTTTAATCGTCGCTTCAACAATACGGCATAAGAAATCAATCTCTGAACGACCTGCATCTTCCGCAGAAAACTCTACCTCGGGAGCCAATGAACGGGCTTGTGTCACCGCTTCAATAGCACGTTGGACCACCTGATCTGGCGTCATCCGTAATTTTGCTTCCATATGAATGGGGCTAGTGGCAATAAAGGTATGAATACGAGCACGGTCGCCCGCAGGCTTTACAGCTGCGGCTGCCCGTTCAATATCTTTGGGATGCGCACGTGCTAAACCTGTAATACATGGGCCTTGAACTTCACTGGCAATACGCTGCACCGCTTCAAAATCACCAGGCGATGCAATGGGGAAACCTGCCTCAATAACGTCCACACCCAATGCTGCCAAGC
>JAUZQS010000244.1 GCA_030950875.1 Mariprofundaceae bacterium
TGATGTCCTCGTAAAAAGTCTAGCTTGGCAAAAAATAGGAGCAACTTCAAGAAAACAGGCTCACCATTTGCCCTACAATCGATTTTTATGCCACTCTGAATAGTTTGACAACCTCTTCAAAATCTTGCTGGCGACTTTTTACGAGGACATCATGAGTGAGTTGGAAAAAATGCGTTCAGGGCAACATTATAATTGTTTTGATTCAGAGCTTCGGCAGTTGCGGGAGCGGGCTCGATTGGCATGTGCGAAATATCAAGCGCATCCAAGTTTAGGTAATATGAAACATGTCAAACGCTTATTCGGATCATTGGGCAGTGCCATTTTAGAGCCTGGATTTCAGTGTGATTATGGCATGAATATTCATGTAGGGACGAATTTTTATGCCAATTTCCAATGTGTATTACTCGATGCCGCACCTATCCATATTGGCAATAATGTGTTGTTTGGGCCAGCTGTTCATATTTATACATCCGATCATGCCAAAGATGCGGAAAAGAGGCGACAAGGTATATGTTTTGCCAAGCCCGTGAGCATTGGCGATGATGTTTGGGTTGGTGGTGGAGCAAAGATATTGTCAGGTATCAATATTGGTGATGGAGTGATTATTGGCGCCAATGTCGTAGTCACAAAAGATGTAGCCGCGAATGCTATTTTTTATTGATTTTTTGGAAAATTTATGAAAATGAGGGTATTTTTACATTTAACTTACCATTTTAAGCCCTAAAACAGGATTTTTTAGAAAAACAAAGCGAAAAATAGCTATGACCCCTCATGTTCATGTTTTTTTATGCAGACTTCATGAAGTTGGCATCAAGCAACTTTATATTGTATGGTACGCTCATATGTCCTCAACATTTACAATTGATTTGCAAGAAAGCTTTTCCAAACTGAAAAGTGCGCCTATTGTTGAAGCAATACTTGAGATTCGCACTATTGCCCAAGCTGATTGGAATGAAGACAATATTACTAAACTGTTGAAAACTGCTCTCCCTGATTATCCACATCATCAATCCTTAAAATCACTGGAACACTTATTTAAGGTAGAGCAAGGTCAACCTCTTGAACAGCAAGTGTCAGATTTAGGCTGGAAAGGTCTGCGCTGTGAGTCAGAAGATAAAAAATGCATCGTACAATTTTACAAAGACAGTTTCATCTTTAGCCAGCTTCAACCTTATGATTGCGGGGACACTTTTTTTAATGAAGCCTTAAAATTATGGGAAATACACAAAAGAATTGCACAACCAACTGAAATTCAACGTATTGGGCTTCGATATGTCAATCGAATTACAGTGCCTCAGGCTGGCTTTAATTTAGAAGATTATTTAACCAACCCTCCCGAGCCACCACAAGACTTAGAGATTCCATTCACTTCATTTATGCACCATGAAACATTTAATGTGCCGAACTACCCGTATGGTATTAACTTTGTTAAAGCCATACAGGAGGAACAAACCATAGGGTTGATTCTGGACATTGATGTGTTTATGAATCAACCAGTGGCAACTGATACCATGACTCTGGAAAAATATTTGCCTGAAATGCGATGGCTAAAAAATAAAGTGTTTGCCAATAGCATTACAAAGAAAGCTCTGGAGGTTTAAATATGTTTGCAGTAGCTCTACCCATGAATACCCCCACAATTGAAGTTGTTCAGACTCGCGGTGAAAGTCAAACAGCTCAATTTTCTAGCGCCATTTTGAAAGACATATTTAAAGATATGAGGCGTGCCTCCACATCATTGGATGCGGGTTATACTTCTACCATAGCGGAACTTCAAGAGTTACAATCTGAGTGTGCCACACCTGATTGGGATGGTTATGGTGCTAACCCTATAAACCCAGCCAGCTATAGTTTAGCTCAAGACTTTTTAGAAAGTTTACCTTTGGGTATGAGTGCACCATCGGCTGCGGTTGAGCCTGATGGTCAAGTGAGCTTGGAATGGTATCAATCACCAAACCATATTGTTTCCATCAGCTTTGACCCCAACAATCAAATTCACTATGCCTCTATTATTGGAGCACGAAAAGCATCTGGTTCAGAGCCATTTATCGGCAATATCCCTCGCGTTATTTTGGAATTAGCTCAAAAAACGACTGCATGACTCAAGAAGTAGGCGAAGACGAAGAACTTGCTCGTTATGTTTTCAGTCGCAGACAAATCAGAGCCGATGATACAGTTAGACCAGAGGCTCTAATGCCATCACCTCGTTACCCTGATATGTCAGTTACAAGACATTTATCACTATCTGAAGAGCAAATATGGAAAATTGGAACGCAAGTTTCTATTCAACGTAGCAAGCCACTACAAGGGCGGTTAGACCTTGCGACAAAGAATTTAACTAAACATGAACTATTGGTAAAAGCGGATCCTTTACCCGATAATAAAAACCATGCCAATGTAACAAATTGGCCTCAAGATAAATCAACCCAAAAGCAAATAGCTTTAGATATTTGTGCGGAAGCTGGCAATGTAAAGAAACTATAGCTCATCACTACCGATCACCCATTTTAGAAATCAATTGGATCAGATTCGATTGAATTAATCTAAAGCTATCAAATAATTGCAATCTAAGTGAATATCGCATGCTTTAATA